>JAJYQZ010000144.1 GCA_021794335.1 bacterium | reverse complement strand
ATTCTCGGTTGCAGGTCTCTAATATTGGTAAATTCGCAATATACGAGAACCTTTCGGCCTTTTGCTTTATTATCAGAAACGAGTTCGACGAGTTTAGCTTCTTTATTCGTTTCGATATCTAAAGGTAAACTCGACGCCACTACTTTGCCTTCCCTGTTTTTGACTTCGTCTAAAACTGGATTATCGGCGTAAGCGGTTAAGCTAACAAGCATTTTGGAGAGCATACCCATATCGCCGTGCGCGAGATACATATTTACTATGCCTCTCAATACATTAGCAAACTTATCGTATGCTTCTTTATGTTCTTCCGTAAGAGGAATAATATCGACGTATTCGGTATACTCAGGCAAATCCGCCCTTAAATCTTCGTTTTTCATAAAGACCGTTTTATCGAAGAAAAAATCCGTCAGCATTTCGGGAGAAATACCCGGCTTTTCTTTAATATTGGACTGGACTCTGTTGTTTCTCGACATTTTGTTATCCGACTCCGTTTCTTTTCTGACTTCTTCTATAACTCCGTATTTTTGCACGGTCATCATAGGAGAATCATACTCCGAAATCTTTTTCATACCTTTAGGATTGGTTCTCCATAAAAGGTAATGCAAAGTGCTCGGTTTTCCTCCGGATAACGTGCCCGTCAGAAATATAGACTTTTTAGACATCGAAACGGCTTGACCGGCGGATATTCCTCTCGCCGACTGACCTTTCTCTTCGTGAGCCTCGTCGAGAATAAACAAATCAAAATAACCCGAAGGTAATTTTTTCTTCATATATTCCATTAACGATATTCTTTTGATTTGAGAGGTCGCCTGCCATAAGGCTTCGCCGCAAGACGTGCAATAATTTCTTTTGCTCTCGTATCCGTCCTGCTTAAGACCGCATTTGGGACATTTGAAAGCTATTTTTTTTATTTTTTTCTTAGGATTTATCTTATCAACGCAGGCATGTCTCCAATAATAAGAGAGTTTTGCCATTTCTCTCGTTACGAAATAAACTTCTATTCCGCTTCTTGCGGATTTGGTTTTAAATTCTTCTCTTAAATTGTCGATATCGGTGATTGACTTTATCGTCTTAATAGACGTTAATAAGTCTCCGAATACTTTTTTCGTCTCCCTTTCCCATTTATTCAATAAATGAGGCGGAAGCATTAAAAGTATTCTTAACGGCTTTTTGTTATTTCTAACGTAATAGCCGTAAGACGATAGCAAAGACATTAAGGTTTTACCGCAACCCATTTCAGCCGATAAAAAAGCGGCGTTTTGATCTGGCTGCGATAATAACTTAGATATTGCGTTGGCGGTATCCATCTGCGGAGCGTATGGAATAAACGTTGATAAAACAGGCGTATAGTCTATTTTATCCTGCTCATCCCCTTTGTATAAAACGTCGCATTTATCCAGTATCATTTTAGATAACTCGTTTTTATACTCAGCCGTAAACTCGCTAATGCTAACGGGCATTGCTATATCCGCAGATTCGGCTTTATCGTAATAAGCAAAACCGTTATCGAACAAATTATCGATATATTCGTTTACTTTGGTTATCAGCGAATAACTATCGGCAAATACGTAATATTCCCCAATGTTTGATATCGCCTTTTTTACCGCGGCTTTTTTGATTAATACGCTTAACATATCTTCCGCCCAATCGTTCATTAACGGGATATGAGTTTTTCTTCTTAAAATCTCCATAAACTTAACGTAATCTCCCGCCGTAAACATATCTTCCATTATTTCCGATTTGAAAATAATAGTCGTTATGCCGTTAACGGACGACTTATTTATAGAAATCTTTTCTTTGTTATTAACTATCTCAAAATATGTCTCATCGTCCTCAAATTCCACCGTCGTCGTATAGCCTAAAATCATGGCCTTGACCGCTTCGGCAGCCACCGGACGACCGGCTATTTGCGCCAAGACCAATTTCATCTCGGCGTCTTTTTCTGAATACTCGGGTAGAAAAATATAATCAGTAAGAGCCACGGATTTAACTTGTTTTGAATATAACATTTATGCCTCCTTTTTATTAATTAAGTTCGATAATTGGGTGATCCTTCGTATCTATTCTCATAACAGATACTTTGGGAGTGAATTTCGATATTTTTATCTCCGTCGTTTTTTCTCTGCCTTCTTCGTCGATTTCCGTTTCGGTATTCGACAGAACGGAACGATCTATTTGACCGTTTATGACGAACGGAGTGCCTTTTATATGTCCGTTTAAACCGCCCGTGGTAAGTAAGAGCGTTATATGGGACTTTTTCAAAGGCAATAAGGTTTTAAACTTATCCTGCGGTTTTAAAGCCGTCAGAATTTGTTCTATTTTCTTTTTATTGGCGTTAGAAGCCTTTAATATGTCTTCATTGCTAAGCCTTAACGAATTAAAAACTTTTAATTCGTCTGGATTAGCGTCGATAGACATGCTAAAATTATCCGCCGCATAGTTAAACGTTTCGTCTTGCTGTTTTTTTAAATCGATAAAATCCCAATTCCAATAAGATTTATCTTCCAAATAAAAAGGATCGTATTCTTTAGGAAGCTTAGGATTTTTCTTTTTCTTTAATATCAATATCCACTGTTTAAATTTCGGGTCGTTGCTTTTAAAAGCATCCATGATATAGAAATTGGCAAACAGCAATTTCTTGGTCGCGTTATGGGCATCCCTGCTATACGTCAACAGGGACTCGGATACGATTAATATCATTATTCCGCCGGGACATAAAACGGGAGAGTATCTTTCTATAAAAGACAACTCCAACCTTTGATGTCCGTATGCCGATAAGTTATCGTAGGGCGGATTCATAAATATAAGATTAAAAGATTTAGGCGATATTCTCGCCTCGAGCAAAGCGTCCGCCCATAATGTTTTTTGAGATCCTGTTATTATCTGCGTCTCAACAACACGATTATGGTCAAGTTCAATGCCGTAGATTTCTTCAGTGTTGAATTTTTCTTTAATTGCTTTTAGCGTTCTACCGTCGCCCGAAGACGGGTCTAACGCCCTTATCGGAACAGTCGCGTTAATATCCAATAAAGCGTCGTTTATATCTCCGCTTACGGTCGGGTAAAATTCCATTCTTTCTTGGGCTCTTAATCTTGCCATGGTTTTAGTCTCCTTATAATAAAAAACCTCTTTAATAAGCTTTACGGCTTATTAAAGAGGTTTAAAGTTATTTATATTTTTTTAAGCTATTTTTTTATTTCAATGACAATTCCGGCTCCTGCATCTCTGCAGTCGCCTCCTTCGGTAAACCTTACTTCGCTTACCGAAAAATCATCGATTAAAATTTCTCTTTCCTTATAAATCAATACGTCCATTTCTGGATCGTATTTATTTAATTTTGTTATCAATTCTTTGATTTTCATAATTTCCCCTTATCTTTAAATTTTTTTTAAATTTTAGCTTATCCTCAACCTTCCGAACTCTTTCGGCGTAGAATACATTTCCGCCAATTCCGGTTCGTTGGCCTTTAGAGCCTTAACGTCGAGACTCATCATCGTAGATACGCTATAACTGGCTTTTATGCCGTCAACGTTGGCTTTAAACGGACCGTAAGAAGTTATAACCTCTTTTAAGGTATCTATCTCCTTGTCGATCTGTTTTTTCTTAATATTTATATCAGAATATTTTTTAATCAACTCTTTCAAGTCGTCGGGAATTTCTCCCTTATCTTGATATGCGGGGCAGTCCGCCTGAAATGCGCAGTATCCGCAAAGAATCGATTGTTTAACTGGAATAGCATTTAAATCCAAATCTCTTTGCTCCAATAAATTAAGCAGATATTCAGCTCTTTCTATCAGGTTCAGGAATACGGATTCGTCGTATTCCACTTTAAACTCGGCTATCTTTCCCGACTTTAGGTCAAGGCACAAAACATAGCCATTAACCTTGACATTGGGATTCTCAAGCATTAAAAGCCCTTGCTGGAATATACATTGCTCTATCCAGCTATCATAGGGCTCCGAAACTATCGTGGCCGTCTTGTTTTCGATTACGGTTTTTACGCCGTCAACTTCTAAAACAAAATCTATGTGAGCTTTAATAATATTTGGATTATTCGGATAGCAGACTTCCACTTGGGCAGAGACTTTTTTGTTTTTATTTTCTCCGCAGTATTGAATAAGGCTCTCATGTACGATGTTTTCGGCAAGATGTCCCCTTTCGAATACTATCTGTTGTTCTATGCTTACTGATTGAGGAAATAATTTGCCCATTATGGTTTTTCTCGGGCATTGTCCTATATCGGAAGCTCCGATATAACTTGAACGATCTCCCAAGTCGGCAAAACCTTTCTCGTTCGCTATTTGAGGCAAACAAGTTTCAATAATTTGTTTAATCATCTTACACCTCCTATAGCTTGCTCTAACTTAATAATTCTTGACATTGATTTGATACGTGAGCCCATTTCTAATACTTTGGCTTCCGTTTCTTTCCAGTTATAAAGATACTGATTGAATAGTTCTGGATTGTTGTGTCTTAGATACTGCATCATGCCGAACAGGTCTTCAAGACCTGATTCAACTTGATATGAAACCATATCGATGTTTTCTTCTTCTATTTGATTTAGGGCGTCTTTAGGCGCCATCAAATTATTAATCATGATAAAATCTCCTTTTATTTTTAAGTTAGTTTTTTAAACTAAATGAAATATAATAGACTTGCTAAAAAAGACAATATTAAAACTCCTTCTATCAAGTCTATTGTTTCTTTATTGTTTTTAATTAGTTGAAGCATAATATTGCCTCCATAATAAAAAACCCGCCTTTTCGGAAATAAGGCTTCCGAATTAGCGGGGTAATTTATATAATTAAATTATTTTATTCGTTAACGGCTTCTTTGGTCTCTGTATCAAGAGGTAATTTATTTATCTCTTTAGACCAAGACTTTGTTTTACCGTCCCAAGAAAACTTTAATGCCCTCAAATCGTTTGAGAGATTAAAAGTTTTACCTGAAACAATAATTTTTGTATCCGTTTCTTCAACAGATACCCCGTCCATTTTTTTAATATTTTCAAGCGACACTGTCCCTGCCAACTGATGTGTTGATGCGGGTTTAGCTGCCGGTTTTGCCTCTGGTTTAGCCGATGTTGCCGGCTTATTATTACTGGAAGCCGCATTTCCATCGTCATCGTCGGCTGGAATGCCGAGTAAAGTCTGTAAGGCATATCTCCTTGCGTACGTCACTCCTGCACCAAAGCCCTGAGCTCCTTCTTTGTCTGTTAAAATAGGATACTCTGATATTATACTTTCGCCCGACTCATGAAATAATGTCGTTACTAAAGCATAATTATCAAATACCATTTCTTTTTTAGTACCATTTTTGTCTATTGACCTAATTTCTATTTTTCCGTCTCGTTTTTCAACGGTCTGGACAAATCCTAAGCCATTGTCTGACAATGGTTTTTTGACGGATTCTATAATCTCCGCCAAATCCGCATATTTAGAGTTGAAAAACGGATTCTTTGAACTTTTTTTTGCGTTTTCAAAGCTCGCCTGCGCTTTAACTAACGCTGATATTAAATTCTTTGTAGAATCTGAATACTTCATGATAAATCTCCTTTTTTTTATTATTAATTTAGTTTTTTAAATAAAAAAAGCAGGTAATATAAAACCCGTTAAGGTTAGATAATACCTGCTAAAAGTTAAAAGCTTGCAGTTTTAATGTTAAATTTAAAACGGCGGCTCTTCGTCCTCGTACGAACCACTTATTTCTGGTTCCTCAGATGATTTAGCCGTTGCGCTATTAGTAGCAGATCCTGTAAAGCGAACATCGCGAACTATCACTTTCGTGGCAGTCCTTTTTATGCCCTCTTTGTCCTCATAATTTTCGAGACTTAATTCGCCTTCGACAAATAACCCCTTTCCTTTTGTAATATATTGCACAAGAGCTTCCGCTCCTTTACCAAACATTACGCAATTAGGAAATATCGTCTTTTCGATTTTATTTCCGCCGGCATCTTTATAAACTTTGTTGACGCCTATTGAAAAGGTTAAAAAAGGAGCTCCGCTTTGTGAATATTTGAGCTCTGAATCTCTTGTTACGTTTCCGGATAACATGATTTTGTTGTAATACATTTTAAATCTCCTTTGCCCTTTTGGGCATTTTAAAGTTAATTTTGTTAAATGAATTAGTGAATTTTAGTGAATTGCGTTAATTAATTGATAAGTATTTGATAAAACAATGCTTACATCAAATAAAATTAATGCAATTCCTACAAAATTTGTTTTAATGGTCTCCATAATTAATCTCCTTTTTAGTTAAATTAAAAAACCCTTGTTAATTAAGCCTTAGGCTTAAAAATTCAAGGGTTTTTATTATGTTTTCTTGCCTTAAAAACCGCTCCCTCATCGAAGGGGACGGGAAATTTTGAATATTCCCATACAATTTTTAAAGGCAAAACTTTGTTTGATTTTTTATTTTTTTATCGCTTTCTCGCTTTTTTAAAGCGGGGATTTAGGGGCGTCGGCATAATTAACTTTATAAGTTTTTAAATTTATCCCTTGACTTGATATAAACCAAGAGATATACTTATATTATTAATTAACATTCCGAAGCCGTGACGGCATTCACCCCTAAACGACGGTATTCCCGTCAAGCGAGATATATTGGTAAGAGCCAAGAAATCTTAAATCACCTCCTAAGAAGTTCTTAATTTCTTGACTGTCAGATTGGCAAATTAAAATCCTAAAAAAATAAAAATATTCCTACACCTGAAAACAGGCATAAAAATAAATAAATTAAATTTTAAGAAATTTTTTAAATAATTGGATTTTTGGACAGAGTTGTCCTGTAAAATAAAACGAAATTAAAATAAGGCGCTTACACGCAATTTCTAAGACTAAGGAGATGTAAGTCTTTCCTTAGAATTTGTTTTAATCACTATATATAAATTTATAAGCAATTAAAATATGCAAGTCATATATTTTATATAAAATGTCTAAGGTATTCACCTTAAAGGACAAATTAATAAAATATACCGCACGCTATTAATAATTTTATTATAGCATACGAAAATATCTTGTCAAGTATTTTTTATATCTTGATTGATTTATACTTTTGCAAAAGAAAAATTATTATTTTTTTTGAATTTAATTTAACTATTTTATTTTATTTTTTAGATATAAAGAAAATTCCTCTAACGATTTTACTTCTGTATCGCTTTGATGGAATTCAATATAATATTCCGTAGCCTGTTTAATTACTTCAGAAGAGGTTTTATAAGATTTCTTTAAGTCCGCTTTTATAAAAACAAATTTTTCTATCGGCGCTGTATAATGAAGAATAATCCAAATATCCTTTTCCGAATGTTTTTGTATATAATCTATTTTATAGTATATGTGAGGCTTCCGATTACTTACCGGAAGCAGTAACGAAATTCTGTCTTTGATATCCAAATGGAAGCGTTACCATATTTTCCCAATTAATTGATTTAATATCATTATCGGAGAAGACTTTTCCATGATTATGATTGTTTGGTATTCGATAATCCAATTCAAGTTCGTCGAAAGACATTCCGGGAATATTATTCAAGTCTTTAGCGGCTATTAACGCAGAATGCGACCTTACTGTTGTAGGAGTAGCAAATAATATCTTTCCGCCGTTTTTCATAATTTTTTTGGCAATATCAAGTTTTGGAGACTCGGATTGTTCCATTATAATCTCAGTAGCGAATTCTTGAAATTCATTAAGTTTTATTTTCCTAATAAATCTATAGAGAATTTTATTATCGTCGATTATCTTGATTTCTGAGGGATTTCCTGTCCACTTAATTAAGAAAGCAAGGTGTTCCATAGGTAACCGAAGCATTAACAAAAAAATAATCACTTTTTCTATCTGGTTCATAACAAAAGTTCCTATAGTATCTACGCCACCTTCTTTTATCCTTCTCACCCACGGTTCATCCATCATCGTAAGTCCCGAAGATATTTTCCCGATATTTTCTTCGTTAAATCCATATAACGGATCGGTATTGGGATTTTTAAAGGATGGATACCAATTGAAAGATTTAGGATAGTAGCGATGCAAAAAAGCGGACGCGTAGGCGTCGTTCACGTCGTCTTCGCTTTCTAAGATAAGAGTATATTTCGAAGATTTAAGATTTGTTTTTTTTCTTGAATCGGCGACATTTGCAATTTCCGCAGCCTTTTTATACCAGTCGCCAAAATTACCGGTTCTAATTTCAACTTCCATTTATTACGTATCCTCTTGAATAATATTCATAAGCGGGTTTTTATACCCTAGTTCTTCCGCAATAAGAGACATTTCTTCGCAAAACCTATTTAAAATATTTAAAAACCCGCATTCTTTTAAATCTATAGGTTCGGCATTTCTTAATATGCAATGCTTATGACATGGACCCAACGTCTCTTTATGTTTAGTATCATAGCCTAAAATTCTTTGGTCTTCGTTATAATTAAACGCATAAAGACAACCGTTTGATTTAAGGCATATCATTGATAATGCATAAGATTTGACATACTCCCCATTGCTAAAGCAAGGGGATTCCGGTATCAACGGCAGATGCGGAACTAATCCGTCTTACTCTGCCTACTCCGAGAGAAGATGTCCCTTCTCTATATAATTTATAGCGATGAGCCATTACAGCTTCTTTCGCATTTTTTGGGAATTAATTTTACCTGCGAACCCATAGACTTCGCAGAACCGCATATTAATTATCAAATAACGATATATGTATATTATACAAAATTATGAAAATAGAAACAAGAAAAACTTATTGCCTTACGTAAACGACGTGCGTTTATATCCACGCCTAAAGGCAGGGGCTTTTTTGCCCTATTTTGCCTTTTTTCAAAAAGGTTAATGGTTTTATACCTAAAATGAAAATAAAAGGCTTTAAAACGAAAATACGGCGGTTTTTAAAAGAATACTTCTTGCCTGCTATACTCAGGAAGAAATAGCGGAAGCGGTGAATTTATCGCAAAAAACAATAAGCAATTTAATTAAAGAAGATTTTAGTAACCGGTTGCGTTATGCTAACGTTACAATAATTTATTAAAATAAAAAAAGAAAAATTTTAAAAATTTTTGTTGTTTTTTTAAAAATATTCTTATATAATTAATGTAAATAAAGATAAAAAGATTTTAAAGCTCGTCGCCGGCTCCCTTTTGGGAGTACAGCTGCCGATTGGTGGTTAGACGAGCTTTTTTTATTGTAATTTTGACATATAATGCGCGTAAAAAATAAAAATCTTATTCTAATATCGGATGAATCAGGAGATATTGGACCTTCTTATCTAACTAACGCAAGTAAAAATTATTTAGTAGTAAGCTTTTTAACAATACAGGATAATTTTGAAGCAATAGTAAGGATTGCACATAAATCCAGCATAAAAGCCTTCGGACATGGACTTAAAGAGTGGAAAAAACTTCAATATAAAAATGATTTTGATAAATTAAACAATTTTATTATTACTTTTTTTAATAAAATAAAAGAAAACAACTTACTATTTTTATTAAGTGTAGTAATTGTAGATAAAAATTCAATATGCTACCAGAGAGAGAGAAAAAAAGACCTTAAACAAATAAAATATTATACAAAAGACAGTTATAGAATTATTCTTAATAGAATAATGCCATTTGTTAATAATCTTCATTTTCAAGTTAAGCATAAAATCATATTTAACGTGAATTGGTATATAGATAATAACAGTAAAGAATTCATAAAAGATTTAAACGATACATTATCTACGGTAAAAAAATTTAATATCAATATTTCAAACCCTAATTTTATATCTAAAACTGATATAAGAAAAAATATAGTTTATTCAATCCGTTTAGCGGATGTTTTAGGTGGGATTATAAATAAGATTTATGAAAACTATCAGTTTTATTGCGCATCTTGCGTAGCAACTGATTGTTTTAATTATTTAAACTGCTACAATAAGTTAATGCCTGCATGGAAAATTATAAAAAATAACTTATCACAAAATCTTGGTTATAAAAAACAAACTATTTGGCAATGGAGAGGTTTATTAATCTCGCCGCCAATTACAAGAACTAATAATATAAGATTTTTTGGGCAAGATGAATTTTTTAAATAAAATCATAACGATTTAAAGGAAACGCAGTTATATAATAGCTTTAACGTTAAAAATTATTGCTCTTTGACATTCAAAAACTGTAGATAAGTTGTGGATAACTTAGACATTACGGAAAATTGATAAAATAAATTAATAATTACAACTACTTACAAAAGGTAAGGTTAGAATATTTCCCTGATTTATAAGGGATTGAGACACAATCAAAATTTCCGCTAACCTTTTTCTACCTTTTTTACGCCTTTAAAATCCTTCCAATTTTGCCTTTTTTAGCCCTTTGATTTGACTTTTAATATTTTTAGTTGTATAAATAAAAAGAAGCCTCTACTAAAGGTAATAGAGGCGGTTAAATTAATTGCCCGATGAGGTTAAGGGCGAAAGGGATTAAAAAAATGAGTGATAAATATTATTATAAAGGCGGCGACCCATTTCAAAAGAAGAAGAAAAAAAAGAAAGAATTTGATTATAACGTTTTAATAGCCGTTTTGATTTTAATTTTATTAATAGAAGGAAGTTTAATTTTGCAAGGAGGCAATATGAATACGAACGAATTATTACAACTTATTCTTCCGCCCATACCGTTTGTAATTGCGATATTAGTGATATATTACAGGCGGAAAAAAATGACCGACCAAGAGTTGCAGGACGAGATACAAAAGATTAGGACAATTCCCGATAATGATTTTTTTGAAGATAGTACTTTACCAGGTCAAGATGGAAGTGGGCCTTTTGGCACTGATCCAACAGACTCGGTTTAATTAAGCCGCTCCATAAAACCCTTGCAGCAGCTTTGCTTTAAGCTCAGCTTTCTCCGTTCCGGATATATTCATATTATCGATATTGCTTAAGCCCTCGCTGTAAGTCTTCATTAAGACGTTCGTTCTTGCTTCAACGGTGGTAGCGTTAGACCAATCATGTTTAAAACTGCTGTACTGCTCCGCAGAATAAATAGTTTGATGAGTATATTTGCCGCTTATTCCTATATCAAGCCCGCCGGACGGGTCTATAATCTTACCGA
>JAJYQZ010000001.1 GCA_021794335.1 bacterium | reverse complement strand
ATAGCCAATAGAGGCGAGATAGCAGTCAGAATTATAAGGGCATGCAAAGAATTGGGTATTAAAACCGTTGCCGTCTATTCAACTGCCGATAGGGACAGTCTTCATGTGAGGTATGCCGATGAAAGCATATGTATCGGTCCGCCGCCAACCGCAAAAAGTTATTTAAATATATCTTCCATTATATCCGCTGCAGAGATAACAGACAGCGAAGCCATCCATCCCGGATACGGTTTTTTGTCCGAAAATGCCAATTTTGCAGAAATTTGTGAAAATTGCGGCATAAAATTCATAGGACCCTCATCGGCGAATATGAGCCTGCTGGGGAATAAAAGAAATGCGAGAAAACTTGTTAAAAGTTTAGGTATTCCAGTATTACCGGGAAGCGATGATATCGGAGATAATGAGGAAGATATAAAAAAAGCCGCGGGAAAAATAGGTTATCCCTTAATACTTAAAGCCTCTATGGGCGGAGGCGGAAGGGGAATAAAAATGGTTTTGACGCCGGCCCATTTATCTCAGGCTTATCATCAGGCAAGGCAGGAGGCGCAGTCTTTTTTTGGAGATAAGGATGTTTATTTAGAGAAATATTGCGAAAATCCAAGGCATGTCGAGTTTCAGATTCTTGCCGACAGGTACGGTAATGCCGTGTACCTCGGGGAAAGGGATTGTTCCATCCAGAGAAGGCATCAAAAGATTATCGAAGAAGCCCCCTCTATTGCCGTAAAATCCGCCGTGAGAAAAAAAATAGGCGAATCCATATTAAAGGTTGTTAAGGAAGTAAATTATGTCAATGCGGCTACATTTGAGTTTCTTTTGGATGCCGGCGGCGAATTTTACTTTATGGAAGTAAACACAAGGGTTCAGGTTGAACACCCGGTTACCGAATTTGTCACAAATACGGATATCATTAAAGAGCAGATCCGAATTGCGAACGGAGACAAACTTAAAATAAAGCAGGAAGATGTGAAAATCAAGGGTTACAGTATCGAGTTAAGAGTAAATGCCGAAAATCCGGTAAATTTTCAACCCTCCCCCGGCTTGATTACATTTTACAATAAGCCCGGCGGATTAAATGTCAGGGTTGACGATTTTGCCTATTGCGGATATACCGTCCAGCCGTTTTATGATTCTTTAATTGCCAAATTAATAGTGCATGATTCGACCAGACTGGGCGCAATCAATAAGGCTAAAAACGCATTAAACGAATTTCAGATTGAAGGTATCGAAACAAACATCCCCTTTCTTAAAAGGATATTAAACGATAGCGATTATATTTCAGGCAGGGTTGACATAGGGTATGTTCAGAGGTTTATCGAAAGGTAAGGCAAAGCCGAACCGTTAAATTTTTATTTGAATTTTTTTAAAAAATGTTTATATTATAATTATCGTATTTATATGTAAAAATAATAAAACAAAGACAGGGGGATTTATGGAGTTTCCGAAAAATTTAAAATATAATACGGAACATATCTGGGTTAAAGTTAATAGGGATAATGCGCTTATAGGGGTTACCGATTATGCGCAGGACCAGCTTGGAGATATAATTTATGTTGACCTGCCCGAACCCGGTTACGAGCTTGAGCAAAATGAGTCTTTCGGGACTATCGAATCGGCAAAGTCGGTTTCGGAACTGTACGCCCCCGTGAGCGGACATGTGGTTCGGGTTAACGAATCATTAAAGGATGAGCCGGAGCTTGTAAACGAAGAGCCTTATGATTCAGGATGGCTGCTCGAGATAAAACTTACTAATGAAAAGGATTTAAACGACCTGATGGATAATCAGGATTACGAAGAATATTTGGAAAGTAACGGATAATAATAAAAAAAAGACAATGAACGGCTATTCCGATGGTTATTTTAACCTGATAATTTCAGGCGGATGTCCCGGCGGCGTTAACATGGCCGCCGATTTATTTTTATTGAATAAATATAGAACAGAGGGTGATTTTTCAAGCCGCCCTACATTAAGACTGTATTATTTTTCCCCGCCCGCCCTTTCTTTGGGATTTTTTCAAAAAGATAAAGATACAGGCGAGAGCATTATTCTAAAAGCAAAAAATAAATATTACGATATTGTTAGAAGACCGACCGGGGGAAGAGCGGTATTGCATAAAAACGAGATAACTTATTGCGTAGTGTCGTCATATAAAAGCGGCATTTTTGCAGGGAAACTTTTGGAAACTTATAAGAAGGCCGGCGAATTTTTGCGCCTTTTTTTTACAGGATTAGGGTTAAATCCCGATAATAACGGGTTTAATCGTCAAAACGGCGATACATCCGATAAGCCGGTTAAAAAAAGCGATTTTAACTGTTTTTTAAAAACCCATTCATACGAGATAACATTTGGGGGTAAAAAGATTTGCGGCAATTCGCAGAGGCGCGGCGAAACGGCATTTTTACAGCACGGTTCGATTTATATCGACTATAATCCGCTTGAGCATATCGAATTATTCGAGGACGGCAATTTTAACGCCGGATATTTTAATAATATTACGGGCATAAAACA
>JAJYQZ010000027.1:6505-11127 GCA_021794335.1 bacterium | reverse complement strand
ATCGGAAAAAATATATTCATTCGTCAGAGATTCCACCTTACGCAATTCATCGTCAGAAATAGGCTTTGCCTGCGTAAAATCGAACCTCAATCTTTCCGAATCCACGGACGAACCCTGTTGAACGACATAACTTCCCAAAACGGCTCTCAAAGCGCTCTGCAAAAGATGTGTGGCGCTGTGATTCGATGCCGTTTTTTTTCTGATATTTTTATCGACCGTAAACCTTGCCTGGGCTGATACGGTATATTTACCGAATATCCTTCCATAGTGCAATATTATGCCGCTTTTTGTTTTAAAAGTGTTGGAAACCCTTAAGCTCCCGTCTTCCCATTCTATTATCCCCTTATCCCCCGACTGACCGCCCCCGTCCGGATAAAACGGGGTAATATCGGATATTGCATAGCAGGCATCGCCGTCTTCTAATCTCCCCGTTAATTCACCCGATTCATTCAAAAACCCAAGTATTTTGCCGTGAGCGTCAAGCTCGTTATACCCGGTAAAGTCTGTCTTTGGAAAATTTAAATCGACATCTAAAATGTTAAATTTTTCCTTTTTTTGTTTTGAACCCTTTTTCTGAATATCCATAAGTTCGTCGAATCTTTTTAAATCTAAAGACAGATTATTTTCCGATGCGATATCCATAGCCATATCTAAGGGAAAACCGTTAGTGTCGTAAAGTTTAAAGATAAAGTCGCCAGGTATAATTTTCCCCCTGTTGTTTTTTAACTCCGATATTTTTTCTTCAAGAAGTTTTAAGCCGAAACCGACCGTATCGTTAAATTTATCGTACTCTTCGGACATTATCTTCTCAAAAACCGTGATGCCGTCCCTCACTTCGGGATAAAACCCGCCCATTACAATTACGACGATATTTCCCAAATATATTAAGTTTTCCAATGTTAGATTTAGCTTTAAAGAAAATCTGATAAGACGCCTCATTATCCTTCTAAAGACATATCCTCTGCCTTCATTTGACGGGAAAACCGATTCCGCAGCCAAAAACATCGATGTCCTGATGTGGTCGCTTATCACTCTAACGGCTGTATCGTAATTTTCGTCGCCGCTGTTATACATTCTGCCCGTGATGCCGTCTATCTCGGTTATATACGGCTTAAAGACATCGGTATCATAATTTGATTTTACATTCTGTAAAACCCTCACAATTCGTTCAAGCCCCATGCCTGTATCTATCGACGGTTCCGGAAGCCTTGCAACGGAACCGTCTCTTTCTTTGTTGAATTCCATAAAAACAAGATTCCAAATTTCTAAATATCTCCCGCAATCGCAATTTATATCGCACTCTTTATGACCCGGCTCGGAATAACCCGTATCGAAAAATATCTCGCTGGAATAGCCGCATGGACCTGTTTCCCCCATCTGCCAGAAATTCGAATCGTCTCCAAGCTTATAAATTTTACTTTCGTCAAATCCGATAATATCCCTCCATATCGAATACCCCTCCTCATCTTTTTTGTGAACCGAGACATAAAGATTATTTTCGTCCATCTCCAGAATGTCTTTTAAGAACTTATATGCAAAGATAACGGCATCCTTTTTAAAATAATCCCCGAAAGAAAAATTTCCAAGCATCTCAAAAAAGGTATGATGACGGGAAGTCTTGCCCACATTTTCCAGGTCGTTATGCTTACCGCCCGCCCTCATGCATTTTTGGACGGTTACGGCTCTTAAAAACGGCGGTTTAACCTGACCCGTAAAATATTCTTTAAATTGAACCATGCCGGCGTTAGTAAACATAATGGACTCGTCGCCGGCAGGAATTAAAGAGGAACTTGGCACAAAGGCGTGGCCTTTTTCCTTAAAATAGTTTATAAATATTTCTCTTAATTCGCCTGATAGTAAATTTTTCATCGGTAAAAAACCCTTGACCCTTCTAATCGACTGAACTTATATTTAAAATGTTTTCGATAACATTAGAAGAAAACCCTCTGCGCTGCAAAAAATCATATAACTTTTTTTTGAATATCAGGTCGTTTTCCTTATATTTAATTAATGAAACCGTTTTTTTGTTTAACGCTTTGACGGCTATATCCTTTTCTTCGTCTTTAGTGTAAAATTTATCGATAAGTTCATCTGCAAGCTGTTTATTTATTCCTTTTTTATATATATCATAACTTAGTTTTATTCTTCCGATAAGTTTCTTCTTGCCGCTTTCTATAAGTCGTTCAGCGAAGGTTTCATCATTGATATAGCCGTATTCCCTTAATTTTTTAACCGTCCTGCTTATTTCGCCGGTTGAAAATTTTTTTTTAATCAACTTTTCCAGCATCGATTTTTCCGAATAAGATCTTATGGAAAGAAGTTTAAGGGAATAATCCAAAGGCATCCCCGCTGTCTTTGATTTTCTTTTCGATATATTATTCGAAGGTACTTTCAACTCTTGCTACCCCAAACGGCTGCCTTACCGCCCAAAGACAAAGACCCGTCCATACCCTCGTCCGTTGCGTTTACGCCGGATATTAATAAAGCAAGGTCGTTTGGCGAAGTGGACTGCGCTAACGCATCTTCATAAGTAATCAGACCTGCCTTATAAAAATTATAGAGGGATTGGTCAAATGTCTGCATTCCATATTGAATATTGCCGCTTTTTATATAGTCCCTGATGCTTGTCGTCTTATTTTCATCGGCAATGCAGTCTTTTATCGTTTCCGTTCCGACCATTACCTCGATGGCCGGAAGCCTGCCTTTTTTATTGGCTCTGATAATAAGGCGCTGCGATATTACGGCTGAAATTACCGACGCAAGCTGTATCCTTATTTGTTTTTGCTGATACGGCGGAAAAACCGCGATAATTCTGTTAATGGTTTCCTGCGCATCGAGGGTGTGAAGCGTGCTCATAACAAGATGCCCTGTTTCAGCCGCCGTTATCGCGGTCTCGATAGTTTCGAGGTCTCTCATCTCGCCGACTAAAACAACATCGGGATCCTGCCTTAAAGCTTCTCTTAAGCCGTGCGAAAAGGAATAAACATCCATGCCTAATTCACGCTGGTTTATTATAGCTTTTATATCTTTATGCAAATACTCTATCGGATCTTCTATCGTTATTAGATTAACTGCCTTATTTTTGTTAATATAATCTATCATCGATGCAAGCGTAGTCGATTTTCCGCTTCCGGTAATACCCGTTACAAGAACAAGTCCCCTTTCCCTTAGCGCAATAGATTTGATAACTTTCGGAAGATTTAAAGAATCAAAAGAAGGAACGCTGAACGGTATATACCTCATTGCCACGCTTATGGAATTTCTCTGGGAAAATATATTTACCCTGAACCTGCCGACGTCATGCAGGCTGTAAGCCAAATCCACATCCCTGTTTTCCTGAAATACCTGAAGCTGATGTTTGTCCATCATGCTCGAGGCAATTTTTTCGACCACATCTTTCGACAATATGCCAAAACCCTCTTGACGATAAATTTCCCCGTCTATTCTAAATATAGGGTATGAATTTACCTTAAGGTGCACATCGGATGCCCTCATATCGGTAGCTGTTTTCAAAAGCTTTTCTATAAAAGACGGCTGTTCATTCATAAATATTCCTCCGGAGGTTAATATTTGTCCAAATCCGGAAATAAAATTTTTTATTTATATATTTATTTAAGGTTAAATTTTCCCATAATTTTAGAATATATCTCGTCCCTCAAGGCAGGATTATTTTTAAGCGTTTCTTTAGCCGCTTCCCTTCCCTGTCCCAGCCTTTCCTTGCCGTAGCTAAACCATGTTCCGGCCTTTTCTATTATGCCGTTATCTGCCCCCAAATCGACCACATCCCCCTCAAGCGATATTCCGCTGTCGTACATTATATCAAACTCGGCTTCTTTAAACGGCGGAGCGACTTTATTTTTAACAATCCTCGCTTTTGTGCGGGAACCGACTACCTCATCCCCTTTTTTAATGGAGCCTGTTCTTCTTATGTCTATTCTTACCGAAGAATAAAACTTCAGGGCATTTCCGCCTGTCGTAGTTTCCGGAGAACCGAACATAACTCCTATTTTCATCCTTATCTGATTTATAAAAATAACGGCGGTGTTAGATTTTGCTATTGCCGATGTGAGTTTTCTTAAAGCCTGCGACATCAGCCTTGCCTGAAGACCCATATGCGCATCCCCCATTTCGCCTTCTATTTCGGCCTTTGGAACAAGCGCCGCAACGGAATCTATAACCAGCACATCTACCCCCCCTGAACGGACAAGCGAATCCGCAATTTCTAACGCCTCTTCACCGGTGCTTGGCTGAGAAACCAATAAATCGTCAACATTAACTCCTATTTTTTTGGCATAATGTAAATCGAGGGCATGCTCGGCATCGATAAAAGCGGCAATCCCTCCCTTTTTTTGGGCTTGGGCGACGATTTGAAGCGTGAGGGTGGTTTTACCTGAGGATTCCGGTCCGAATATTTCAATAACCCTGCCCTTTGGTATCCCGCCTATACCCAGCGCAATATCTAAAGATAAAGACCCGGTCGGAATGGCTTGAATATTTTCGGCAGGCGGCTTACCGCCAAGTTTCATTATGGCGCCTACGCCAAACTGTTTTTCTATTTGAGAAATGGCTAAGTCCAAAGCTTTAAGCTTTTGCTCGTTTACAGGCTCCTTAACCTTATTATC
>JAJYQZ010000027.1:3499-6405 GCA_021794335.1 bacterium | reverse complement strand
TTTCGGCAGGCGGCTTACCGCCAAGTTTCATTATGGCGCCTACGCCAAACTGTTTTTCTATTTGAGAAATGGCTAAGTCCAAAGCTTTAAGCTTTTGCTCGTTTACAGGCTCCTTAACCTTATTATCTCTGCTATCTGCCGATTTTGAAGACATTTTGACTCCTTTATTCATATAATAATTATTCTTTAACTAAATTATAGGCAATCCCCCGCCCCCGAAACTTTGCGGGGAGGACATACAACTTTTATTAAGCCGATTCATTAAAAGTTATAGCTTAAAAAGAAAATAATATCAAGTTAAATTATGGTTAATATTATTAGTTTAGCATTCTTCCTTTATTAAAGACAAGGGTGTTCCGCTAAGCAACCTGTAAATCCAAAACAAAGCCATTTTTGCCGTATAAGCCTTAACATCAAGCCTTGAGCCTGTAAACAAATATTTTCTTACTTCTTTTACTTTGGCCGAGGATAAGGCTATAAAAACCGTTCCCACAGGATAATTGTCGTACTGCGTTTTTGGTCCCGCAAAACCGGTTACCGCAAGACCGATATCGCTTTGAGCCTTTTTTCTTACCTGATTTGCCATCTCCATGGCGCAGCTTTCGGAAACCGCCCCGTCTTTTTCTATAATGCCGCTATCAACCCCCAGTATATCGGTTTTGGAAAAATTAGAATATACTACGCCGCCGTAAATAAAATAACCGGACGAGCCGGGTAAATCGGTAAGCTTATCGGATATATAGCCCCCCGTCAAAGACTCGGCCAAAGCAATGCTGACGCCCTTTTCCCTGAGCAAATAAGAACAGACTATATTGAGCTCGTCGTCGTCATAACCGTAAAGATATTCCTTGAATATTCTTAAGACTGCCGCATCGGCCGCTTTTATATTTTCATTAAGTTTTTGAGTCGAAATCCCGTTTATATAGACGCTCAAAATAATCTCGCCGTAAGAATATTCAAAATTAAAATTATATTCCGAATCGTTCTTTAATCTTTCGAAAAGCCTTTCGAATTCCTTTTCTTTTAAACCAAACAGCTTATATTTCCTGGATTTTATAAAATAATTAATTCCCAATTTCCCGAGCATTTTTCCCAAAATATGGCTTTTGAACATATTGACGGCGTTTTTAGGTTCAAGCGGCATAGCGGCAAAAAATATAGGCTCCGTCAGATAAAAACCGGAAATTCCGGAGTTTTGATTGGGAATAATAAAAGAATTCTCAGGAAAATAACATGCCTTTTCATTTGAGGCGTTTAACTGCTTTTTATTAAATTCATACACAAGCCTCATTAAATCTGCGGCATCCTTGCTTCTCGCCAGCCCTTTTTTAAAAACCTCGGAGGCGATATTTTGGGTGATATAAGTATCTTCCTTCATTCCCCCGCAAACTATCACAAACGAACCCTCCGATGCCATATATGACATTACCTTGTAAATGCTGTCTCTTTCGGTTTGAGGAAGTATGACAGCCTCTTTAAATCTAAGGTTATAGTGTAAAAGCACCTCCGATAGACCCTTAATAGCCTCTCCTGCATCGGCAAAATTATAATCATCCACTATGACAAGAATCTTAATATCCATTTATTTTACTTGCCTCAAAGTTAAAAATTAAATACCGGCGGCTATAAGAATTATAAACCTCAAAATAATTGCCGAAAATATGGCGGCAACGACATCGTCTAGCATTATGCCTAATCCGGAGCCCATTTTTTCATCCACATATCTAATGGGAAAAGGCTTTAATATATCAAAAACCCGAAACAACAAAAGCCCCGCAAACGCGTAAAGAATCGAAAAGGGCAGCCAGAATCCCCCCGCCATGGTTATAAAATATCCCAGAACCTCGTCGATAACGACGGGCGGCGGATCTTTAACCTTGAGCAGCTTTTCCGCTCTGGAGGAATAATACACTCCGGCAACAAAAACAAACAGGCAGATTATTATATATTCGTACGGGTTTAGCAGTCTCATTAATAAGACATATACAATAAAGCCTGCAATAGAACCGGCCGTTCCCGGCGCGTAAGGGAATAAGCCGACATAAAAAAAGGTTGAAATCAATATCGGTAAATTAAATTTTTTCATAAAAATTATGCCGACTGAAATTTATATCTTCTCATCTTTATATTTAAAAGTATCGCGACCGCCGACATATCTACGATAATGGATGTTCCGCCGTAGCTAAAAAACGGCAGCGGAACACCGACAACCGGCAGTAAGCCAATCGTCATGTAAATATTTATTATCGTATGAAGCGCAAGTATGCTGAGCGCTCCGGCCCCAAGCAAAAATCCCTGTATTTTTTTTGTCTGATATACGATTTTAAATCCCCTTATTATGAGTATAAAATATAAAACGATAAGAACTAATCCTCCGATAAAACCAAACTGCTGAGAAAATGTGGAAAATATAAAGTCGGTATGCTTTGCGGGTAAAAAATTTAAAGTGCTCTGAGAACCATTGCCGAATCCGTTCCCAAAAAGCCTTCCCGCTCCGACCGCAACCTCCGATTGTATTATATTGTAGCCGGCTCCCAAATAATCTTTAGCGGGATGTAAAAAAATCAGTATCCTGCTTTTTTGGTACGACTTTAAATGAAACCATAAAACAGGTCCTAAAAATAGCGCTATGCCGGTTAAAATTAAAATAGCGGTTCTTTTAACGCCTGCAAGATAAATTATGATAATACCGACAAAAAAAACTATTAACGCCGTCCCTAAATCAGGCTCTTTAGCAATTAACAGCGCGGGCAAAAGTATTATAATAAACGGAATTATCAATTCCTTAACGGAATAACAATTTCTGTTTTCATAAGAGGTTAAATATTTAACAAGAGCGAATACCAATCCAATCTTCATAAATTCGGACGGCTGAAACGAAAGCATGCCGAGAGAAATCCAGCGGG
>JAJYQZ010000027.1:0-3399 GCA_021794335.1 bacterium | reverse complement strand
AATTCCTTAACGGAATAACAATTTCTGTTTTCATAAGAGGTTAAATATTTAACAAGAGCGAATACCAATCCAATCTTCATAAATTCGGACGGCTGAAACGAAAGCATGCCGAGAGAAATCCAGCGGGAAGCGCCGTGGGTAATTCTGCCCTTTAGCAGCACGGCTATTATTAATATGAATATAAATCCATAAATATAATAGGCAACTTCTATAAGGGTGTTATAATCTATTGATATAATTGCAAACATCAGGAAATAGGCTATCATAAGCCAGATAATCTGCTTAATCACATAAGGGTCAAAAAAGTCTTTATGGTTTACGCTTAACGACCCGTAAAGATTTATAATGCCTATAAAAGAGATTATAATAACGGTAAAAAATATTACAAAATCAAAATTTTTTGCGTATTCGTTGTCTAATAATTTCATAAATCACCCTCCCCAGACCCCCCCTTCGTAAAAGGATGGGAATAAGGAATTAAAAACTTGTATAGATAAAGCTCGGTATCTTGCTTTTACTCTTAACCTTACCGTTAACTTTTTTACGAACCGGCGGCTTCCATAAGCCTTTTTGTTCCAAATATTTTTCGACTATTTTTTTAGCTATAACCGCCGCATTTGCGCCGAGAAAATTTGCATGCATATCTAAAACGACAACGGCTATTTTTGGATTTTTAAGCGGGGCAAACCCGACAAACCATGCATTGTCCCTGTATTTTCTCGGTATCTTTTTAATGTCATAAATCGAATAGGTTTTCGATATAATCTGCGCCGTTCCCGTTTTTCCGCAAAAAGTTATACCGTTAATCCTGCCGTTTACCGCGGTTCCGTAGTCTTTGTTCACGACATCGCAAAGCCCCTTTTTTACCGCCGATAAATAACTTTTTTTAATATCTATATGTTTGATAAGCTTCGGCTTCATCTCTTTTAAAATCCTGCCGTTCTGCGAAACAATTTTTTTTAATAAATAAGGCCTGTACATATTCCCGCCGTTGGCGATAGAGCTATATGCCGTCACAAGCTGAATCGGAGTAACAATATCGTAGCTTTGCCCGATAATTGCCGAAAGGGTGGAACCTTTATACCAGTGCCTGTGGTATCTTTTGTAAACAAGCTGCCTCGTCGGTATAAAACCGGGGTTTTCATCGGGCAGGTCTATCCCCGTCCTTTTTCCAAAACCAAGCCTAAACGCGTAGCCAGCCAGTTTATTCACGCTTATTTTTACCCCTAGAGAATAGAAATAAGTATCGACGGACTCCGCAATTGCCCTGTAGAGATTTATTTTAGATTTCTGGTTAGGATTCCAGTTGTAAAAAACGGCGTTGCCCAGTTTAAAAGTGGGACCGGAATAAATTTTTTCTTTCGGCGTTATTAAATGTAAAGAAAGGGCCGCTAAAGCGCCTATTACTTTAAAAGTGGAACCGGGGGCAAGCGCATTTTGAATAGCTTTGTTTTCTAAAGGATGCTGGTCGTTTTTTATAATTTTATCCCAGCGTTTTTGGCTGATCCCTTCGGAAAAATAAAACGGATTAAAAGAAGGCGTGGAAACCATGGCAAGTATTTTTCCGTTGTTTGGATTTATGGCAATTATCGCCCCTTCTCTTTTTTTCATAAGTTTATACGCAAGCCTTTCGAGCGGCAAATCAAGAGTCGTATATAAATTTGCCCCCATGACAGGCTTTTTGATAATAATTTTGCCGATAGGCTCGCCATGGGAATTTACGACAATCCGTTTTTCCCCGTCTTTGCCGCGCAAATATTTTTGATAATAATATTCAAGTCCCGTTTCACCTACAATATCGGAAGAATTAAGATAATCGTATTTTTTTTCTTTAAGCTGCGAAGACGAAACAGGGCCGACATATCCGAAAATTTGGGCTCCGATTTTCCTATAAGGGTAGTGCCTTATCGGAATTTTTGCGATAAAAAAACCGGGTAAAAACAGCTTGTTTACTTCAAACTTCGATAACTCCTTAACGGAAATATTGCGCATAAGAATAATCGGTTCATAAGAGGGTAAAAACTCCTCCTTTTTAACCGTCTTTAAAAACTTATTATAATTCTGGTGCATTAACCTTGCTAAAAATATTAATTCCGCCTTTAAATTTTCTATATGCGCAAGGGTAATTGCAATGTTAAACGAGGATTCGTTATCTACGAAAATTTTACCTTTGCTTGAAAGTATATTGCCCCTTGGAGCCGTAAGATATATAATTCTGGTGGCATTATTCTTTGCCAGCTTATAATAATAACCGCCCTTAATTATCTGCAAATAAAATAATCTGGCAATTAAAATAAAAATTAAAACGGTGAATATGATGGCTAATAAATTAATCCTGTTTTTTTGCCCTTTCAATATTCCGTTTTCATTATATAATGACGACATATTATATTTATCCGCATAAAATTTTTGACAGTTTATCGTGGATTAGGCCGTTAGACGCCAGTATCCTGCGGTTATAAATATTAAGCGGTTTTTGGCAGAAATCGCTTACGATGCCGCCCGCTTCCTTAACCATTAAGCTTCCTGAAGCCATATCCCACGGATTTAAATTGAGTTCCCAATATCCGTCGAGAAAACCCGCAGCGGTATAGCATAAATCGAGAACGGCGGACCCCAGCCTTCTAATGCCTCTGACGCTGATAGAAATATCCCTGAAATGATCAAAATTGTTATCCGGATTCGTCTTTTTATCGTAAGGAAACCCCGTCGATAAAAGGCTTTTTTCGAAACAATCGTTTTTTGAAACATTTACCTTTTTCCCGTTGAAATATGCCCCCTGCCCGCTCAAAGCATAAAAAAGTTCATTTAAAACAGGATTATAAGCACATCCCAGTACAATTTCCGAATCTACTTCAAGCGCAATGGAAAAACAAAAAATTGGAACCCCGTGGGCGTAATTGGTGGTCCCGTCTAAGGGGTCTATAATCCATTTAAATTTAGTTTCGTTTGAAATAAGAGTGTTTTCTTCTTCCGCCAGAATAGAATGATGCGGAAATGCTTTTTTAATGCTGCCGACGGCTAAATGCTGCGAGGCGATGTCAACCTCCGTAACAATATCCACGGGTCCCTTATATTTAATGGAATGTGTTTTCCTGAAGGATTTAGATATAATTTTGCCGCAATCTTTTGCAAGGGATACCGCAAAATCCAAAAATTTTTCCATATCCATTAAATCATGTCCGGGTCTTAACATTGAGCGCAGAGCAAGCCTCGTTTGACATTTTCCGTTTTTAATATAGGCGCTATATTGTGTAACCTTCCAGGTCTATCGCGACATATTTAAAACCGGTATCCTTAATATCTTTTATCAGGCTGTCTATTGAACCTGAATTAACAAGTAACGCCGCATGTTCCTTAGGTAATTCTATTTTAGCAAGTTTACCGTAATGACGAACC
>JAJYQZ010000252.1 GCA_021794335.1 bacterium | reverse complement strand
ATAAACTTTTGCCTTTTTTCAGGGATATAAAAAAGAATGTTAGTATGTTTATCGTAAATGCTGTTTCTTCATATATTTTACAGGAAAAACCTCATAGGTTGATTGAATATATGATTAAACTGTATTTGCCAAAATATTGCGCCGACGCAGCCGAGTCCAAGTCATTTTTAGATGAGAAATCCAGAATTAAAAAGGTTACGGATTACCTTTCAATAGAAACTGACGAAGAATCTATGAATATTGCAAAAAAAGCGGTAGTATTTTTTGAAGGCACGACTAATTTGAAGAGTTTTATATCCGGCTTTATCTTTATTAATCTAAATAAACCCAAAAATAAAGGAAAAGATATAACAAATAAAAATTTATTTTTAAATATCATATTATTCAGGATTAGATATATCAAGTCTAACAGCTTTTACTTGTTTGGTTCGTTTTTTTCAGTTTTATCATTGATGTCGGAAATTCTTTCTTTGGCGCCTATCGAAGATACCGCAGATATTGCCAACAAAATTAGAGAAAGACTTTTAGAACATTGGGAAATTAAAACTTATGAAAGTCTATTTAATCAAGACCAAGTAAACGAAGCAGAAAATAAATCTGACGATAAAAATACTCCAGATTTTAACGATATCGAAAATTTGGATATTTTTTGTTCGGGTCTGGCAGAGTGGTCTAAAAATATAGAGAAGCTGGACCAAGCGTCCATTCCCATGCTGAATAAAATATGGTCAAATTTTACGTCTAATTTGGACGGCATAGACGAAAATTTAAGAAATAATGAAAATATGAATTTTGCCTCAATACTCCACCGTTACGGCGTAGCATTTTTAAATTCGGTTTTTGTAGAATCACAGCCGGGGGCAACAATATCAAGAAAAAATCCTATTACAAACGACGGCGTTTTTAGCAATAAGATTGAACATTTTTGTAAAGATAGGTCTTTAATGGATTTAGAAAACGAAAACAGAGAAGGCGGAATCAGAATTAGTTTATTTAATTTTATATTTAGTTGTCCTTTATGGGGGGTTTATCTTGATATTAATAGCGCAGATAAAACTATATTGGATTATTTTTTGAAACTTCAACAGGAAATATTTGGAAAAGAAAAAAAAGATATTATTAACATTTTTAATCCTTTGACTATAATCGATACAGCAAAGGGTATTGATGTTTCTAAAATTAAAACCGCAAAGAAGATTGATTCTCCTGAAATTAAAACCGCAAATAAGATTGATTTTAGAAAATTAACTTTAGATTTTAAGACGCAAGAGGTAAAAAAAGTTATGAATTTATTAAAAATTTCCGAGAACAAACTGGAATCAACCGATATAGAAAAAATCCGTTGGAAAATACAGCAAGGTTATGCTCCACGGACGGTTCCGACAAAAACTGTAAGAGAAATCGTAGAAGGATTGCTCAAAAAATAAAATAAATAATTTTATTGAAAATAATGAACATATCTCCGGCAGAAGCGTTTCTGAGTTCCATTGAGTTATTGCGCCGCTATTACCGCTATTGCGACGGAGGCGGCGGTAATACATTCACAGATATGGAAGAACTTAAATCCATATTGTATTTAGAGTTGCGTTCTGAGCACCCGTATAAGCCGGATTATTTTTATAAAAATATCAGGGATATGTTTTTTCAAAACGTTCGCCCGGATTCCGTAAGAGGTTATATTATTAAATCTTTTAAGGAAATTAATGAAAGGTTTGTTTATTTTAGGACAAACCGGATATTCATTAAAAGCGCTTTATTTGAAGAATGGCAGAATTTAATAACGAAATTGCCGCCTTTGCCTATTTTAGCTTTTTCTATATACGACAAATGCAGGCAGTCTTCTAAATGCGACGAAGATAAATTAGTAGAGGAGATACTCAAAAATTCGTCGATCCCTTCTATTTACGAACCTGAGATAGAAGATTTGATAGCCAAGGAAGGTCTTTCCGAAATTCATCTGCATTTGAACGGGACTACCGAGGCGGATTTCGTCTGGCAGGATGCGCTTTCGCATCCGGTAAAATTTTATAATTATATAAAGCAGGCGCAGGGAATAGATAAGAAAGTGGAAATGTCGGAACAGTATATGCAGTTGGGAGATTTTAAATACGACGATGTTTACAGGTTAGTTAAGCTTGCTTCAAGCATTAGGGACAGCCTAATTTCATATATAGATAATTGCGGATACGGCGCGCCATATTACGGAAACAAACATTGCAAGTTTAATTTATCGTTTACCGTCTGCAATAAATATAATCCGCTGCTATTTCCGGATAAAATACATCCTTATAGAAGAATACGCTTCGATAAGACTTTATTTAATGCAATTCAGTATGAAGCCCTGTTTTTAATAAAAGCGTTTTCGCATCTGGAAAATTATAATGACGAAGAATTTGCGTCGCTGCTGCATTTTTATATTCTTGTCTATTCGTTTTGCAACCGTCTTTTATCGCAACAAACCAATCAAACCGGTTTCGAACAGTTTCTTAAAATTGCGGACAATAAACTAAGAG
>JAJYQZ010000245.1 GCA_021794335.1 bacterium | reverse complement strand
AAAATATTGAATATTATCTTAATCAAGTTTACCTTGAAGATATAATGGGGCTTCTAAAAAAACTTCCGGCTCACAGCGTCGATATGATTTATGGAGACCCCGATTACAATGTAGGCATAAAATACGGCGATAAAACTTATACCAAGAACTTTGACGAATATATTGAATGGTATATTAAGTTAGCCGCCGAATCGCTGAGAGTTCTAAAAGACGACGGCAACATGTTTCTAATTAATTATCCCAAGCAAAACGCCTACGCCAGGGTGAAATTCTTAGATAAGGCGTGCCATGGGGTTTACGATTACGTTTGGACGTATAACACTAACGTGGGACATACTCCGAGACGGTTTACCACCGCCCACAGAAGCATACTGCACTGCACTAAAACCAAGAATAACAAATTTTATAAAGAGAATGTAGCCGTTCCCTATAAAAATCCGACGGATAAAAGAATAATGCAAAATATAGCAAGCGGTTCAAAAGGAAGAATGCCCTACGACTGGTTTTATTTTGATTTGGTCAAGAACGTTAGCAAAGAAAAAACGTTTCACGCCTGCCAGATACCGCAAAAGCTTTCAGAAATGCTGTTCAAGTCCTGCACGATGCCTAAAGATATTGTTTTAATACTCTTCGGCGGGAGCGGATCTGAAATAGAAATTTGCAAAACTCTTAATAGGCAGTTTATTTCTTCCGAAATTGACGAAAAATATTACAATATGATACTCGACCGGTTAAATAACGGTAAAATTGACGAAAAATACCGGTTAAATATAAATAGTCGAGAGCTCCAAGGGGGAAGAGCCAATATTTTGCGTCAACCCGATTTATTGAAATAATATTTTAGTGTATTGCTAAATATGTAAATATGGACTCAGCCATTCTAATATTTCTCTTTGCTTTGGAACGCAAATTCCTTTTGAATTTATAAGTCTTTGTATTATATCAAGAATATTATTATGATTTATTTTTTCGGGATTATCTTTTTTAGCTAAGACATGTTCGACAAAATCGAAGGCTAAACATGGAATCGCTATACAGCTTTTTAAAGTATTTATTCTGCCAATATTAAAGCGTGCATTATTATTAAAATCAGGTTTGTCTGAAATTATATGATATTTAGCGTCTTCATTCCAACCTAAAATATCTAAAAAATTTAAAAAACCTAATAAGCCGTAAGGACCAAAGCAATCCTTGCAATCCTTCTCTAAATTTTCAATACAATTTAAAATTTCATCGTGGGGCGCATATCTTAATCTTTCACCTTCTATTTCCTGAAAATCGAGCATATAAGCCAATCGATATATTAACATGAGTAGTTTCTTGAATTGACCTTTATTTGTCAATGACACCTTTAAAATAATATCAAATATTTCATTAAAGCTTAATAATCCTGAGCCGCTAACCATAGGAGTCATATCATAAGGATTACGGTTTGTCGAACGAAAAACCTCTTTTCCCGGTTTAAGAAAATATACTTCAATATTATTTGGTAAAACATTAATAACGTGTTTCTGAGGATTTTGCTGGGTTCCGCTTTTAAAAGAAATCGCTTCGTTAAGTCTTTTGATTCTTTTTTCTTTAAGTTGCGATTTGTTTTCTCTATCTAACCTGCTCCGACCCGTTTGCAATTTTGTTTTTATAATATTTTCGCAATCACTCATAAATTCTCCTTGCTTACAATAAGAATAAAATTTTTGTTCTTTAATTGATTATAATTAAAGTTTTTAATAAAATCCTTTCATTAAAGTGGTAATTTGTAAAATATGATTGCGCCCCACCCCCGATTTTGCTTGGGGTTCGGGGATAGCTTTGTTCGGACAAAGCGAGTCCCCGATATAATGCCTTTAGATTGTTTTTCCGAAGCTATGAAGCGAATGGCATAGCCAGAGCGTAAAAGAGCTTCGGAAAAGCTACTATATTTGTTCGTTATCCTGTTCGCTATATGAAAAATTGCTATATTTGTCAAACACTGGCTCTGTTTGTATTTGCGGGGCATTTTACGCAAATACAAACAGAGCTATGTAACTAAATAGTGAAAAAAGCTGTGAAAAAAAAGCTGTGAAAAAAAAGCTGTGAAAAAAAAGCTGTTGTCAACTTTTAATTTGTCTATTGAAATTAACTTTTAATTTGTCATAATATCCTTTTTATTATTATTTTGTTTTTTAATACGTTTTTTATCACAATCAACTTACATCACCCCCCTTGCCCTTATTGATATTATAAACGGCAAGCCGCAAGGTTCAAGGGCGGCTTCACCGTTTATGATACTTAGACGCTTATTGTTGCCAACCCTTGAGCCTTGCTTTGTTGCCGTTTTATTTTATGGTTAAGGGGCAAGGGGTTAATATGTCTTCCGGTTTTATCGTAAACGCCTAATGTTTTGTGCCCGTTGTCAACACCGAATTAAAATTCCCTAAAACGCCGAACGAAAAATACCGTTTTCACCGATGAAAATCACTTAAAATTAATTTATCACCCCCTTTTATTATATTTATCACCCCGTTAAATTTAACAGG
>JAJYQZ010000216.1 GCA_021794335.1 bacterium | reverse complement strand
ACGACGAGACCCGTCGGGATGTGGGTAACCCTGACGGCCGAGTCGGTTGTGTTCACGCTTTGTCCGCCGTGCCCCGAGGAACGATAAACATCTATCCGTAAATCCTCGGCATCTATTTTAAGGTCAACTTCTTCCGGTTCCGGCATAACGGCAACAGTGGCGGCGGATGTATGAACGCGCCCTTGAGTTTCCGTGGCGGGAATCCTCTGCACCCTGTGAACGCCGCTTTCATTCCTTAAGAGGCGGTATGCGCCTTCACCCTTAACCGATACCACTACCTCTTTTAGTCCTCCCGAAGAGGAAGCGCTCAAAGATATTACTTCGAATTTAAAATTTTTATTTAAAGCATATTTGTTATACATTTTGAAGAGGTCAAGCGCAAAAAGGGCAGCTTCTTCCCCGCCTGTGGCAGCCCTTATTTCCAATAAAATATCTTTGTCCTGTATATTCTCTTTCGGGTAAAAAAAGTCCCACAAATCTTTTGCTATTTTTGACGCTTTAGTTTTCAGGGAATTTATCTCTTCAAGCTCCATTTCAAGCAATGCTTCGTTGGTTTCGGCTTTAACCAATTTATCGAGGTCTTTTATATCGAGGGTAATTTTATTATATTCATCGGCTTGTTCTGCGGTTTTTTTAATTAAATTATACCTTTTAAAAAGCGCTTTCGCCTCTTCGCTAAAGCCCTTTGAGCTTTCTTTTTGTATTTGCTCATATAACTCTTTCGATTCATTGCTTAGTTCTGCAGCCTTTTTTATTAAAACATCATCTACCATTAAAATATATACCTCACCTGCGTTTGTTTTGCCTTTTCAACCATTTTTAACCATTAAAATCAAATTCCGCTTTTAACCATGACGCCCTAACCTCCGAAGGCTTTCCGCAAGAAAACTCTCCCTCCGAACAGTTTCCCCTGACGCATGCGGGACCTGCGCCATGAAAAACGGACGGCGCAAGCGGGTAAACAAGTTTAAACATCTCCTGCGCAACACGCCTAATTTCCCATTGAGCCCTTTCACATCCCCTTAATCTGAAAAAATGAAGAAGTTCTCTTGCGTTCATTGTAAATACGAGCTGGGTTTCCGTTGCATTTGGAAGTATATATCTGGCGTCTTCTGCGGGAACACCGTTTTCAAGCAGGTATCCGTATAAAGAGAAAGCCTCGTCTATCGCTTTATTATATTTTTTCAAAAATTCACTATTTTTAACAATGGAATCTGGGACAACATATTGAGGCTTTGTCTCCTTAACATACCTCTGGCTTCTTTGAGAGTATGACGCGATACGGTGTCTAACTAATTGATGCGAGGCGCTTCTCGAGAGTTTTTCTACTCCGAAAGTGAAATTTGAGTGCTCCAATACCGATTCATGGCCTGATGACCTGATTTTTTTAATTAATTTTCTTGCCTTTTCTAATCCTTTTTCGCCTGCATTAAAATCCTCTTCAATTTTGGCTATATTGTAAGAGCTGTAACAAAGCCTAGCGGCTATTGCTATCGTAATCTCCGGTTTAGAGGTATAATTAATAAGTTTAACCATTGAAGGCAAGTTTTATAACCGCCGTCGGCGGGTTAAGTTTTATTACCGCTTTATATGCTTTTATTAATATCGTATATGCTTTTCTGTATATGATTATTACTTCTTATTGTTTTTGCCGTATTTTTTATTAAATTTATCTATCCTTCCCGCGCTATCGACAAATTTTTGCTTGCCCGTATAAAACGGATGGCACTTCGAGCATATATCGACATGAATCTCTTCAACCGTACCTCCTGTAACAAACTCTTCACCGCAAGCGCATTTTACCTTTGCTTGATAAATTTTTGGATGTATTCCTTCTTTCATCGTTAAAAACTCCTTTCAATTTTTATTTTTTAATTTTAAATTTTTAAATTTTAAGATGTTTGGCTTTAACCCCGTATCATATACTATCAACGAACCATAATAAATAGTTAAGTTATTTATTATACGATTTTAAAATAAAATTTTCAACTTTTTTTATGTCGCCGGGAACATCGACCGGTATAGTCGAAATACTAACGGTGTTTACCTTAATTTTATAGCCGTTTTCTATTGCCCTTAACTGCTCGAGCATTTCCTTTTTCTCTAAATACGAAGGGGGCATTTTCCCAAATTCGATAAGAAAATCCTTTGTGTAGCCATAAAACCCTAAATGCTTGAAACCAAACATGTCTTTAAAATCTTTAAGCCCTTGAAGCCCTTGAGGGTTCCCTCTGTCATAAGGAATCGGACTCCTTGAAAAATAAATTCCAAAATTATTTTTATCGACAACAACCTTTACATTATTGGGGTCGGTAAATTCCTCATAAGAATAAATCGGGGTTTTCACGCTTGTATATAAAATATCGCTGCCTTCTTTAAAAGGCTTAATTAAGGCATCTATTATCTCCGTGTTTACTAAGGGTTCATCCCCCTGAATATTTAAAATTATATCGGCGCCGGTACCCGCCGCCGCTTCTATGACCCTGTCGGTGCCGGACTGGTGGGTATCTTTGGTCATGA
>JAJYQZ010000203.1 GCA_021794335.1 bacterium | reverse complement strand
AGAATGGTAACAAAAAATAGTCCGCCTATCATATTGCCTATGATAGTTAAAGGAACATAAGGATAAAGCCATGAAAGGTATGATATATGGGAACCGGTATTAATAGCGATTAAAATGTCGGATGAAGCAACGACGATGTGGCTGAATGAATTTAAAAAAATTAAAAAACCGACAATCCATATTATAACAATTCTCGCAAGGGTGCCGCTTGAGGCAATTAAAAGCCATGTCATAAGCGTAATCAGCCATCCGGCAAAAATTGCGCTTAAAACCATTACAAACGGACTTTTACTTATATAACTATTGGCTACGCTATGTATGTGGCTTACGACGAATGAGGGAACCAACTGATTTAACGAGCCGGCAATAGCGAGGGCAAATATAAAAATTCCGGCCGTATTGCCGATTAATGTTAACGACCATAATTTGAAAAGACTGCCGATTTTATTTTTTTTTGCGAGGACAGAAGTAACAGGAACCAAAAAATTTTCGGTAAAAAGTTCGCTTTTGCCAATCATTAAAAAGATAAAACCGATTGGGAAAAATAGCGCCCCGAATATTTTAGCAATATTTGCCCCGACAAAAGGAGCGGTTGCGCCCGCAACATAGGAAGAAGCGATTATGCCGAAGGTAACATTCATACCCGCAATTAAACCGGACATCGACATCTCGAGCCATGTCCTGTTAAGGCGGGTATGCCCGACCTCGACGGATGCTTTAAAAATCTCGGACGGTTCTTTCCCTCCCGGTTTTTCCGCACCAGTAATAGCGCCGATACGGGCTTTTGTGGTCTCTAAAATCTCGTTTATCCTTTTTGATAAATATAAAGAATGGTGTATCTCCTCGGCAAGATTATTTTCTAAAAGCGCCCTTACCCCCGGGTCTTCGATGATTTCCAGCCCTGCGGTATAATCGTTAATTGCGTTTTCTTCTATTTTTAAATCAATCCTCAGCATATCCAACGGGGCCGAAACCTGATGCGAGGCTTTGCTGACGCCTTTTTGCGCTTCCCTGATTTCATCAAGCGGTTTCGGAGCGCCGCCCAGCTCCGTTATTTTTTCCCTGATATTGATAATATGCCCGCTTTCGGTCGAGGCAAAGGATTTTAGCGCCTGAACTAATGTAATGTCTTTAAGGGTTTTTGCCTGCTCCATATACAAATCCCGACCGGCAACCTCGGCGGCAAGGTATTTTTGGAGCAAAAGGATAGTTTCTTTTATTTTCTTTTTATCGTTGTCTTTATCGTCATGCTTAATATATAAATCGGTCATTTGACTTTATATTATAATTCATTGCGCATGATTTTGCAACCTCCCAAAATTGCCAATAGAAAATTTTAAACAGGCTTTAAAGCTATATGAACACTGGATGAGCTTCGCTGTACTTCGTTTCCTGCTTTCGCAGGAATGACGATAAGGGAATTTAAACTTTAACCCAACGGGTGTCCCAACCCGCTTCAGCGGGAATGACTTTGCTATATTCTATCTTTTCACCCAACTATTGTCATTCCCGCGAAAGCGGGAATCCAGTCTTTTTAACACATTAAAGCTCTTTTAAGATTTCTACCTGCAATTTTGGGGCTATCGGGTTCATTGACTTCAAAGTCATTATGTTATAAAATAAAATCCCATGGCATTAAATAATAATAACGATAACATCGGCGAAACAGCCCCCGCTTCGACAAAAAGGCTTTTAATTGCCATTCTTTCCACTATCGCCCTTGCAGACTTCGGATTAGGATTAAACACGGTCGTTCTCCCCCTCTATGCAAAAAGTTTAGGTGCCAGCATAATTACAATCGGGTTAATAATAGCCGCATTCGGACTCGCCCGTATATTGGTAAATATACCCGTAAGCATAATAAGCAAAAAACTTAAATCCCAATACATTCATATAGGAATGCTGTTTATTTTTCTGGGCGCCGCCGGCTACCTCCTCTCAACGGCATATTACCAGTTATTTATTTTTAGGTTTCTGGAAGGTTTCGGCTCCGGCATAATTAACACGTCGTCGATGATAATTCTGACAAAACGGCTTTATAAAGAAGAAAAAAGGGCTAAAGTTTTAAGCAGATATATGATAGCAAGAAGGCTTTCAATGGGTTCCGCCCCTTTCCTTGGAGCTATTGTCGCATATGAATTTACCGACAAAGCCGCCTTTTTGCTTTACACGGTAATTATGCTTATAGGACTAATAATAGCTTTTTACAACAAAAAATTCTTAAATAACATAAAAATACCTGAAACTTCGGATAAATTTGCAAGTGAACCAGATGGAAATACAAATGAACCGGAAAACAAAAAGCGTAAAGGAAACAAAGGATATTTTAAAAAATATTCCGCCCTTTTATATGACTTAAATTTTATAGTCCTCTGTTTCTTAACCTTCTCGTTTTTCTTTTCGAGAATAGGTTCGAGAAGGGAGCTGGTGCCTCTCGTGGGCGTCAGCGTAATGAATTTAAACAAGGCAAATATCGGACTTCTTATTTCTATATCCGCTGTGATAGGAGTGGCGCTCACATACTATTCCGATAAAGTAATAAACATAATGGGAGTAAAAAAATCTATCATAACATCCTTCATTATAAGCGCGGCCGGCGTGCTAAGCTTTATTATTTTCAAAAACCTGTTCACATTCGGCGCTTCCATCATGCTTATAAGCGCGGGCGGCGGTTTTTCGGGACCGGCAAGAAATCTATATCTTATGGATAGCGTCGATAAAAATCATTATGACGAGGCAATAGGAATTTACAGAACATTGAGCGATTTAGGATTTGTTTTAGGGCCGTTTGTCGTAGGCGCCGTATTTGATTACTTCAATTTTATATCGGCTTACAGCTTGGTTGCCGTGGTTATTATCTGCGCTGCAATCATATTCGGTCTTTTTGCAAAATCATACGATAATAGACCGCCGATGCGGCTTAATTCCGGATTAAACGAGCCGGATTAAACGAGTGAAATCAACCTACCGCAAATAAACCCGAAGGCGGCGGCGGCCCCGCCTATTAAAACCATCTCCATAGAACTCTTTAATCCGTTAGTTTTTGTAACTTTAGCCTTTGCAAAGCCGGCAAATATCAAAACTAATATAGAAAGCAAAATGGACATAACGATTGCCATAAAAGAATTTCTGGTAAAAAAATATGGAATTAGCGGCGGAATACCCCCCGCTAAAAAAGACAAACCTGTATAAGAAGCGATTTTAAGAGGTTTTTCATAATAATTAAGACTTATCCCTAACTCATCCTGTACCATAAAATTAAGCAAAACCTTTTTGTCGGACATAAGCCTTTTGACGATGGGGTCTATTTCTTCTTTGATAAAGCCCTTATCGCCGTACAACTCGTAAATCTCTTCTATTTCGTGGTTAGGGTTTTCCGCAATCTCCCTTTTTTCCCTTCTAATTTCTTTTTGGTAAAATTCGTTTTGGGACTTTGTGGCAAGATAAGCCCCGAAAAACATCGAAACCGTCCCTGCAACAATCTCGGCCACACCCGACATAAGAACTATTCTGGTGTTTACAAGGGCTCCGGTAACGCCCGCGACAAATCCAAGTGTCGTAACTAAGCCGTCGTTTATCCCAAAAACAAACTCCCTTATAAGTTTCCCTTCAGGGGTATGCCAGTCCTCGTTATGAAATCTTTTTAAAGGGTCCATTAATTCAATTAAATAATTATAATAACAACCTTAAATCACCGTTATAAATTTCTTTTTCTGGATTCCTGCTTACGCAGGAATGACACCTAAATGGTGAAATCGTAAATTCTCTCTTAGTCCCAACCCGCTTCAGCAGGAAACGAAGTACAGCGAAGCTCATCCGTACAATTGTCATTCCTGCGTAAGCAGGAATCCAGTACTTATTATATATTAAAACAATTTTAATAGTTTCTAACGGTGATTTAAGGTTATTATTTATTTAACGATAAGAATCGAACACGGCAAGGCATTTATCACCCTTTCGGCGGTGCTGCCGAAAAATATTTCGGCTAATTTTTCTTGAGCCTTTCCCTTATGTCCTAAAATTAAAAGTTTTTTTCTCGTCCCGATAATGAAATCCGTTATCTCTTTGCAGGGAATACCCTTCCTGACAATCACCTCAAGATTGGACTTTTCCTTCGTGAAACGGTAGTTTAATCCGCGGACGGCATCCTCTGCCTTTTCTGCCAGATTTTTTTCATAGTTCTTTAAATCTTGCGGCTTTAAATTCTTTGCAACCTTTTCGTCGATAACATGCAAAATCGTAAACATCTCAATTATATCGGCAGGCACTTTATTTATGAACGGCAAAGCCTTAAGCGAAAACTCCGAAAAATCGGTAGCAAAGACGACATCCGCGAAAAGATCCTTGCAGTCCGCGTTTTCACCTGTTTTTATCACACCCGTTGGATGAAACAAAACTCTTTTCATAATAAGTACCGGCTTACCTGTTTTAATTAAAATGTCGTATAGCGGCGAACCGTAAAATGAAAGAAAACCTTTAGACTTAATATTTGCCTTTTTATCAAGAACAACGAAGTCTATATTTTCATTTTTTGCCTCATCCGCAATTTCATCTGCGATATTGCCGGTTCTTATCACATAACGAACGCCGAATCCCGATTTCTCAAGGTCTTTTTTTATATCCTTAAGTTTAATTTCCGCAAGCCCCCTTATCTTTTCCTCGTCTTCTTTTTTATAGACGGAATAAAGGCTGTGCTGAAAGAGCGACGGGTCTATAACATGCATTAAAACAATCTCTTTTAACCCTATCTTGGAATAGTGGGCGAAACAGTCGAGATTTTCGTAATAAAAATCCCCAAAATTTATTGCGTAAAGCACGGTGTTCAGCATATATTCCTTTATCACTTTATTTATATTCTTTTAATTCCCCGACTATAAACGCAATTTCCGTAAAATCATTATCGTCATGCAATAAAAATAAATTATTTTCTATGGCCGTTTCCGCTATCAACAAATCAATCGTACTTCTTGGCGTTACCCCTTTTTTTCTGCATGAATAATATATTTTAGCGGCATTTTCGTAGGATTTAGTTCCATAATTTAACTCATAAAACTTCTGGCTGCTTAAATATTGGTTTAATAACTTAAATTCTTTTTCCGTGGACGCGCCTTGCAATATTTCCTGATATATGAAATTATTTATTCCAAAAATTATCCCGTTTTTTAATATTTCCTCGAATTTTTCCGTTTTGTAGTTATTTATACCCTTAAAATAGTTAATTAAAACCGAGGTATCGACAAGGATCACTTTGTCCTGCCCTCCCTCATACTTTTATAATCATATCCTTCGATAAATTTAATTTTTCCTTTTAGTTCAATTAAATTCTTCCTTTTATAATTTCCCACTAATTCTTTTAACGCCAAATTAATTAATTCTTTCTTCGTTTTTATATTCGTCAATTTCATGGCTTCTTCCACGAGCAAATCGTTTAACACTATATTAGTTCTCATTTTACACCTCTTAATACACATTATAATATGTATTTATCGTTTTTTCAAGTTAAGTTATCGTCCCTGTTATTCCCTTTGCTTCCTAAGGCGGGCAAAGTTTCTGCCGAAATCAGGGATGGGAATTGGGCAGTTCTGTTTCCACATAAATTCCGGTGCAGTTGCCGCCGATGCCGACCTCTGCCGTAATCTCCCTTTCCGTTCCGCCCGCAAAGCCGTTGGCGGTGATGATGTAATATGTGCAGTTACCTCCGCCGCCTGTCAATGTACCTTCAACGGCGCAAAAAGTCGGGGTATAATTAGGACTTTGGGGCAGACTGCCCAGACTGCCCTGTAAGTTGCCGGAAAGATATTGAATAGCGCTTAAGCTCCCGCCCACCCCCGGCGGCAGTACCGGATTTACCGGACAGGACGGTGGCTGGGTCGGGGAAAAAGCGCCGCTATTTTTCAGTTTGTAAAATGTTATCTCCACCCCCGATTTTGCCGCGTATTTAGCCTCCGCGCTCGCCATGTTAGACCTCGAAACGATGCTCCCGCTTGCCATAAGATAAGCAAATATAGACCCCGCAAGCCCCAGAACTACAATAATAATAATCGCAAGGATTATGGAAATACCTTTATTTGAACCGACAACCGTTTTTTTAAAAAATTTTATCATAATCATTAGTTTGTCATTGCTGCGGATTTGCAACAATCACCGAAACCCCGCCGGATTGCGAATACGACGGCTCATTGGTCGCCTGCGTAGTTATCGTAATGTTGATATTGCAATTATAGACGCCGGTAGAATTATTCAGATTGCAAGTAGATACCGGCGGCGGCTGGTTATTGCCTCCTCCGCCTCCGGGGCAACCGCTTAAAAAAATGCCTATGCTAAAAACTAATGCCGCTAATATAATTCGCAACCGGATACGATGTCGTCGTCCCATTAGTCGTAGTAACCTCTTTATATAATGCATTATTTTTTGGATTCACGCAAAACACGACAAGTTCTTGTTTTGCGGTTCCGGTTGTTCTATATTTATAAAAAGCAACCTCGTCGCAGGGCGGCTCGCCTGTTCCGCCGCAAACCGTGGTTTGATTCTTCAGATTTGCTAAAACAATGGGTTCACTACTATTAGCTGGGTTGATGCTGTTTTTCAATTTGCAATAATGCTTACCCCTTGGTTTTATAAGTTTAATCGGCGGCTCAGCCGCATTTTCCAAATTCCTCCTAATTACAGAAATTGCATAAGTCATGGAATTATTAGAATGAAGATAGTTTTCACTCCCAATGTAATCGTTTATCCCCCACATCACGACTTCATACAGCCCTATCGACATAATGCCGATAAGCAATATCGTCATAACCATTTCGATAAGGGTAAACCCGCCTTTTCTGTTTCTAATAATAACATTAAAATTCTTCATTGCTATCTTCATAAAAATTTAACAATATACCTTTTATTAGTAATTACCGTCTTTCATATCATCATTCCTGCGAAAGTCATGTCGTCATTCCTGCGAAAGTCATGTCGTCATTCCCGCGAAAGTCATGTCGTCATTCCTGCGAAAGTCATGTCGTCATTCCTGCGAAAGCAGGAATCCAGTCTTTGTTATTAGCATATACTTTCATACAAATCAATCCATTCGGGGTTTTCTTTTTCAATCAACTCCAATTTCCATGCCCTCTTCCATTTTTTTATTTGCTTCTCTCTATTAATAGCGGATTCAGAAGAGTCATGTATTTCATACCAGACTAACATATGGATGTTATAACTCTTTGTAAAGCCTTCGACTACATTTTGTTTGTGTTCATAAACCCTTTTAATAATATCAGAAGTAACGCCCGTATATAAAGTGCCGTTACGTTTGCTGCTCAGGATATAGACATAATAATTTTTCATAATTTAAATTTTTAAAAAGGACTGGATTCCTGCTTTCGCAGGAATGACAATACTTTTCATGGATTCCCACCTACGCGGGAATGACAAATCGTTAATAATTCGCATAAACCGTCGAAAGAGTAACGTATGGATAACTTGCGGGAGGCGTTGGACAGCTTCCGCCTCCCGCATTCGAGGCAAACCACCCTGTTTGAACTATGGTCTGGATAAAATCGGTAGGTGGAGGACAACTTCCTGTGCCGATAGTTCCACTCCCGCCTGTATCTTGAAAATCGACGCAGTTTGTACTTATTGTCGTATAAAAACACTCGTTGTTTACAGATATAGGACCTTGCGGGGAGGTAAAATAATGTGCGGGATTTTGATTATTCCAAAAGCCGCTGCCAAACGCGATGCATACCCCGTTCACGGCTCCTCCGTTCCGGCAGTAATTCAGCGCCGCCATTTCCTGTTTCGCGACGTTTACCGCCGTTTCCTCGTTCACGATATTTACGCTCTTTGCCGAACCGGCTATGAAACTTTCGGTTATCGCGCTCAAGGCAAGCCCGATTATAATAATAGTAAGCACTATCTCGAGAAGACTGAACCCGCCTGTATTTTTTGCTTTTTTAATATACTTAAACATTTAAACCAAATTATGATTTTGGCAGTTATCCGCTTATTATTCTAAAATCTGTAAAGAAATTATAAAAGAAATTATTATCTTATAATATTAAACCATTTTTTTAAACCATTTTCAAACTTACAAAGATTATAAAAATCTGCTATAATTTACAAAAGATTAATAAGCGGCATAATAAGCATAATGAATAACATTAGAATAGGATGCGGCTACGACATCCACAAATTTTTAGAGGTTGCGCTTTTTGAAAAGGCATCCAAAAGACTTTATCTCGGCGGGGTGTTAATCGAGGGGCATATCGGAGTTGCGGCTCATTCCGACGGCGATGTCGTTCTCCACTCTCTTACCGATGCCCTGCTCGGCGCCCTGAGCCTGCCCGATATAGGCGTTCTATACCCCGACAACCTTAAATCGACAAAAGGGGTAAGCAGTATAGAAATAATAAAATATGCCTATAAATTGGTTCAGGAAAAGGGGTACGCATTAGGAAACGCCGATATTACGATTATAACCCAGACGCCCAAAATATCCGCCTACAAAGAGCAAATGATAAATTCGGTGTCCGCCGCGCTGGGCGTTGACAAATCCTGCGTTAATATTAAAGGAAAAACCAAAGAAGGGCTTGACTCTGTCGGAAAACAAAAAGCGATAGAATGCTTTAGCGTTTGCCTCATATCGCAACAATAAGTTTTTCTTCCTTCTTTTCCTGATTTCACTTTTATCACGCGTTTCTACTGCGGGATTAAGGTATGATTATGATATAATAAACAATATAAATAAATTATTTAATAAAATGAAATCATACGCAATACTGCTTGCCGCGGGAACGGGTTTAAGAACCGGGTTTAAAGTTCCAAAACAGCTTGTGAAAATCAAAGGTAAAGAGATTATACTCCACAGCCTTGAAATATTTACAAAATCGAGTATTAATTTTGATGCCGTCGTTATAGCAACGCCGCCTTCCTCCGTTTTCGATTTTAACTGGAGCGGTTTTTTTAAAAAAAATACCGCGGGCACAGGTATAAAAAAATTACACATAATAACCGGGGGGAAGGCAAGACAGGATTCTGTGGGTAACTCCATAAAATATTTAGAAAGTATTTTACCCGCCTCCGAAGCGGAAAATGCCATCGTCTTTATTCACGACGCCGCAAGGCCGTTTATAAAGGATGAAGAATTAACCCTGCTTTTAGATAAAACCGCAGCCCACGGCGCCGCTTTTTTATGTTCGCCGGCAACGGACACGATTAAAGAAATAATTTTTAAAGAAACAAATCAAGACAAATTAATATTGCCGAATCCCGTTAAACTTAAAACCATTAAAAGGGATAATTTAATATCTGCAAAAACTCCTCAAGTATTTAAGTTTAACATTATAAAAAAGGCTCTTCACGAAGCCCGCCGAACAGGCTTTACATCGACCGACGACATATCTTTGGCGGAAAATTTAGGGTTGGCGGTCATGCCGATATTATCGACAGATTTCAATATAAAAATAACCTCTGCCTTAGATATCGAAATTGCGGAATTGCTCTGCGATAAGTTTAAATAAAAATCGGCCCCGTTATTTACTTTTTTTAACTAACATTGCCAAGAAGTCCCCGCCCGAAAGGGCGGGACGACAAGGCAATACTATATTTGCTTTGCCTGTTGCCTTTGCCTTGATATTATATTTTAGTTATACTATAATCAAGCATATGGCTCCAAACAGAGGTAATCATTCGGTATATTGTCTTTAGTTCCATTATATAGCCTGTATAAAATATAGAAAAAAATATTAAGCGATATAATGCATAGAGTCTCAAAATGCTAAAAACTTATAAATATCGGTTGGAGCCGACGAGAAAACAGACGGAGAAATTAGACGAGATGCTTGATACCTGCCGCATTCTATATAACTCCTGCCTGATAGACAGGAAGAAAGCATACGAACAGACGGGCAAGGGTTTATCCCGCATAGACCAGCAGAAGTTCTTGGTGCGGGATAAAAAAAACCTGCCGTTTCTCAAAGAAGTCCATTCTCAGGTATTGCAGGACGTCTTGTTTAGAGTAGAAAAAGCTTATAAAGCCTTTTTTCGCAGGTTGAAAGATAGAAACGGTAAGGCGGGCTATCCCCGCTTCAAGCAAACAGGCAGATACGACTCTATTACCTATACGCAGTCCGGCTTCGAAATAGTTTCAGGTAAACTCAAACTTTCTAAAATCGGGCATATCAAACTTAAACAGCACAGAAACATAAACGGCATTATAAAGACCTGCAATATCAAAAAAGAAATAGACAAATGGTATGTCTGCTTCTCCGTTGAATATGAGCCTATTAAAAAGCCGGTGCCAGCTCAACAAATCGGCATAGACGCCGGCATTAAGTCTTTTGCGGTTCTTTCTAACGGTGAAACGTTAGCTCACCCTAAATACCTTGTTAGAGCCGAAGAAAAACTTATAAGAAAACAAAAGCGGTTATCTTCTAAGAAAAAGGGTTCCAATAACCGTAAGAAAGCAAGAATAACCCTATCCAAATTGCATAGGAAAATATCTAACCAGAGAAAAGATTTTCAACATAAAGAATCTCGCAAAATAGTAGCTCATTACGGTTATATAGCAGTTGAAGATTTACAAATAAGAAATATGGTTAAAAATCATAAGCTCGCTAAATCTATTCACGACGCAGGCTGGGGGCAGTTCGTTTCTTTCCTAACATACAAAGCGGAAGAGGCTGGTTGTTACATAGAGAAAGTAGAACCCCGCAATACCTCTAAAATGTGTTCGGTATGCGGTTATATTTATAAGGCTATGGACTTATCCATCCGCAAGTGGACTTGTCCTGTTTGTCATACCGCTCACGACAGGGATATAAATGCGGCCGTGAATATACTAAATAAAACAATAGGCAAGGAACTTGCCGAATTGGAGCGAAGCGGAAATCAGCGAAGCTCATTTACGCTTGGGGAGACAAGCTCTATGGATGACCCCGTAGATAGCAATATCTATGCGCTAAAAAGTATCTTATCACAGAACCAAGAAGCCCCGCCCGAAAGGGCGGGGTAGTTCACAAACAATGCAATAATTGTCAATATAATAAAATAACCCAAATTTGCTGATAGAAAATTATAATTCTGGATTCCCGCTTTCGCGGGAATGACATTGAGGATATTAAACGTTTCACCCAATAGATGTCATTCCTGCGAAAGCAGGAATCCAGTGTTCATATAACTTTAAAGCCATTTGAGAGATTTCTATCG
>JAJYQZ010000111.1 GCA_021794335.1 bacterium | reverse complement strand
CCCGGCAATGTCAGGGAATTAAAAAATGTTATCGAAAGAGCAATGGTTTTATCCGACGGCAAAGAAGAAATACCGCCGGAAGCTATTCAGCTTGAAGTTTCATATGATAATGACAGGGATGCGGTTAGCGGAAAGACGCTCTTTGATAAAAATCCGACTTTAAGGGAAATAGAAGAAGAATATATCAAATACCTTTTTTCTAAAAAGTTGAGCAAATCCGAAATTGCGGGTATTATCGGGGTAAGCGAAAGAAATCTTTACAGAAAGCTTTCGATGTTAAAGCAAGGGCAGAACCCGCATTAGTGCCTGGTTTTATAAGTAAAGCCCGTTAGGGATGAGATGTTTTTAACTTTATTATAAATAATTATGATATTATTTAGTCTTGCCGGTTTGAACCCCATCAGCATTTAGTTTCGATGCCTTAAATAAATTTAAATTTATTTAAATATTTACTTTTTTGTTTTATTATATTTATTATATTTGATATTATTATAAAGATTTTTATTATTTATTTTAATGCAGGCAGGGGGGGATAAATAAGGTGGATTTAAATTTAATTAAAAAGGTCTCTATTAAGACCAAACTGCTTTTCCTAATCACTTTCGTTTTTATTTTAATTTTATCATTTTTAACTTATTACTCTGTTTCCAGCCAGAACAAAATGTCCGTTAAAATGACATCAAGCGATGCCGTCGTTACTGCCAAAACGATGCTTTCCAGTTTAAACGCCATGATGCTTAACGGAACTATTTCTAAGAAGTCCGATAGAAGGCAGCTTTTCGGGATATTTAAAAAAATTCAGGGCATTAAAGATATTAAAGTTATAAGGGGCGAAGCCGTTAATAAAGAGTTCGGTCCCGGGCTTAAACAGGAAAATCCGACAACGAGGTTTGACAAAGAAATATTGGGGTCAAATAAGGAAATTATCAGTATATTCAATAAAAACGGGCACGAATATCTAAAAGTCGGCGTTCCGTTTGTCGCAAAAAAGATGGCAAGGGGTATAGACTGCCTTATGTGCCATACGGTTAAAGACGGGACGACGCTCGGCGGGGTTAAGCTTATTTATTCCATGAAAAATGCCGTAAACTCATCCGATATTTTTATGAGAAACATTATTATCGTTTCCTTTATCTTTCTTGTTCTATCGATTTTAGCCATATATGGTTTATTAAAATCTATCTTTATAAAGCCGATAAAAAATCTTTACGATAAGCTAAACGATATTGTAAGAGGAGACGGAGATTTAAGCAAGCTTATTCCTATGGACTGTTATAATAAGACAACTATTATGATGAAGAAAAGCAAGAATTGCATGCTTAAAGAAGATGAACTGGAGCCGAGATGCTGGGATAAGCAGCAAGACCGGTATGGAGATACGGGCGGGCAGATTTGCATAAAATGCGATGTTTATAAAAATTCCGTATATGATGAAATTACATCCGTCGCCAACAAATTTAATAAATTTATTATAGATATAAGAGAAATCGTAAAATCTATAACCGAAGAGGCCATGACCATTGTCGATGTAAACACATCGATAGAAACCCATGTCGATGAAATAAGCGGTAAGGCTAAAGAACAGGCTTTGCTTTCGACGCATGTGGCAGCGGCCTCGGAAGAAATGAGTCAGACGATTAAAGAGATATCCAAAAATACGCAAAATTTAAGCAGCGTCGCAAAAGAGGCTTCCGGCAGTGCAAAAGAAGGCTTTGACATAGTCGAAAGGGCGATAAACGGTATTAAAAATGTGGCCGTTCTTACGGAAGAACTTGGAAGCCTAATAAACGGGCTCGAAAAGGGTTCTTACGAGATTGGAGAAATAATCTCGGTTATCAACGATATAGCCGATCAGACAAACCTGCTGGCGCTTAACGCCGCAATAGAGGCCGCGCGCGCCGGAGAGTCAGGAAGGGGATTTGCCGTTGTGGCGGATGAGGTAAGAAAACTTGCGGAAAGAACGGTTAAGGCAACAAAAGAGATAGTATCGAAGGTTCAAACCATACAGCAAAGCACCCAAAATACAAAATCTTCGATGGATTCCACAATGAAAGAAGTCAGCTTATCGGTGGAATATGCTTCAAAGGCGGGAGAATCGCTTAATAGCATAGAAAGAAACATAGTAGGCCTGGCAGATCAGGTTAATTCCATAGCCGCGGCATCAGAGGAGCAAACGGCGGCAACAAACGAGATTTCCCAAAATATCGAAATGGTATCAAATCTTGCCGCATCAAATTCGGAGCAGTCTTCAAGCACTGCCAAAGAAGCGGCTTCCGTTTACGGGGAGCTGGAAAAGCTTATCGGGATAATAAAAAGGTTTAAGTATTAAAAATAAGTATTAAAACATAGAAAAATAATACGGGGGATATTAAATTGGAATTTAAATTTATCGGTTCTACCTTCAAAATTTTAAAAGAGAAAGAAGCAAAGCAAAAGGGAGTTCAGCGGAGTTCATTTGAGCGTATTTTTATATTCGGGGTCTTTGAAGGGGATGAGGGCAGCTTTTTAAAAAATAAAACTCTCAAAGAATTTGATTTTATATATAAAAGGTTAAAACAACTTAATTTCAAGGCAAAAAAGGGGAAGAATGTAATGATCGAATCCCCTATTCTTTCATTAGTGCACGGCATAGGTAAAAAAGATAAGTTTAATTACGATTCCATAAGATATTTTGTTTCGAACTCATTAAGAATTGCCAGAACAAATCGGATTAAAGAAGCAATCTTTATAATTCCCGAATTGTCCGAAGAGTATTATCTGAAAAATGGATTATTTTATATGTCGTCGGCCGTTGTCGAGGGAGCATTATTAGGTTTATACGAATTTAAAAAATATAAGACAAAAGATGACGATAAAAATAATAACAAAGCGGGGGATTTTAATCTTATCGGGGTTTATTTCGATTCGCTTAAAATCGATAAGAACAAAGAAGAAAATTTTAAAGAAGGAGTAAGCTTCGGAAAAATAACCTCGCAGGCTGCTAATTTTGCAAGGGACATAGTTAACGAGCCGGGAAATATTGCTACACCCGAGTATCTCGCAAATATTGCGAAGGATTTGTCCGCGCAAGAGGGCATAGAATGTGAAATATTCAACGAGAAAGAGATAGTTAAAAAGGGTATGCTTTCCTTTTACGGCGTTGCGCAGGGTTCAAAAAATCCTCCCAGATTTATCCATCTGATTTATAAGCCGAAAAATAAAACAAAAAAAGTTAAACTTAAAAAGATTGCAATAGTAGGAAAGGGTATAACCTTCGATAGCGGCGGACTTTCTTTGAAACCTGCCGATTTTATGACGACTATGAAGTCGGATAAGTCTGGAGCATGCGCCGTTCTGGGAATAATGAAATATATTTCCAAACTGGATTTGAATGCGGAGGTTCACGGCATTATAGCCGCCTGCGAAAATATGCCGGACGGCGGCGCCCAGAGGCCGGATGATATAGTTAAAGCGCTTAACGGCAAAACTATCGAAATAGAAAATACCGATGCGGAGGGTCGTTTAACGCTTGCGGACGCTTTGACCTTTGCGGAGAATCAGGGGGCGGAAGAAATAATAGACATGGCCACCCTGACCGGAGCCTGCGTTGTCGCTTTAGGCGAATATACCTCCGGGGTCATGGGAAACGACAAAGGCTTAATAGACAGCATTATCAAGACAAGCGAGATTTCCGGCGAAAGAATGTGGGAGCTGCCGTTTGACGATAATATGCAGGAAAAACTCTTAAGTCCGGTTGCCGATGTCAAAAATGTGGGAAATAAATATGGCGGAGCCATAACGGCAGGGATGTTTCTGGAGGAATTCGTTTCAGGGAAAGTCAAATGGTGCCACATAGACATAGCCGGTCCTGCCTTTACGAAAACAGGTTTTACTTATAATCCAAAGGGTGCGACGGGAGTCGGCGTCAGAACAATGTTATACTATTTAAAACAGCATAAAGATTAAGTTGTTTTTTTTATTGATTTTGAATATATTATATGATACATTCTATACGATATATCCAACCGCATATTTATAATTAATTTATTTTAGTGTAACATTATGAATAATATGAATGGAGATAGTTTGAATTCTTTTCTACCTATCCTTATAATGCTTGTAATAGCCATATTATTTGCCGTTTTTACAATTATAGCCTCAAATTTTATTGGAAAAAAAACACACGAAATCGGGAAATTAAAACCTTATGAGTGCGGGGTTGAACCGACAGGCGATGCCCACTTCAGATTTGATGTTAAATTTTATCTTGTTGCCATTTTTTTTCTTCTTTTTGATATCGAAGCGCTTTTTTTATTTCCTTGGGCCGTTGTTTTTTCAGAGCTGGGGCTTTTCGGATTTATAGAAATGTTTATGTTTATCATAATATTAGTCATAGGTCTTTTGTATGTGTGGAAAAAGGGGGCGCTTAGATGGGAATAGAAGAACATCTGGGTGATAACATTGTAACGACATCGTTAGATAAGCTTGTTTCATGGGGCAGAAAATGGTCGATTTGGCCTGCGACATTTGGTTTGGCCTGTTGTGCTATCGAAATGATGACTGTTGCCTCTTCCCGGTATGACTTCGATAGATTAGGTTTAATTTTCAGGTCAAGTCCCAGACAATCCGATTTAATTATCGTATCAGGAAGGGTTTCATATAAAATGGCTCCCATGGTTAAAAGAATTTATGATCAGATGCCAAATCCGAAATGGGTTATTGCAATGGGTGATTGCGCCTGTTCAGGGGGGCTTTTTAATGTTTATAGCATAGTTCAGGGCGTTGACAGAATTATTCCCGTCGATGTTTATATCCCCGGTTGTCCGCCCAGACCGGAAGCCCTCATATACGGTATAGTAAAACTTCAAGAAAAGATAGAAAAAGGGACTATAAAAAGCGGGGAACCGCCTAAGGTTTTAAAATAAACCCGAACTAAAGCTTTTAATTTTAAATTATCTTAAGATAATATAAATTTAATATAAACATGAGCCTTAAAGAGATGGATGTTTTATTTGCGCTTAGCGTCATAAAGGAATCTATGCCAAAATTAGTTTCTTCGGTTGAAACCTCTAATGGCGACATGCATATATTCACGGGCAAAGAAAATATTATAGATTTTGCAAAATTCTTAAAAGATGACTCCAGGCTGCAATTCGATATGTTATCCGACTTGTTTGCCGTTGATTATCCAAAAAAGCCCGAAAGAATAGAAGTAATTTATAATTTTTATTCTACAAAAAATAATTTCAGAATATTTGTAAAGAGCAGAAGCAAAATAAACGAGCCTGATTACCCCAGCTTAACGCCGCTTTACAATTCGGCAAATTGGTTTGAAAGGGAAGTTTACGATATGTTTGGGTTAAAATTTAAGGGGCATCCCGATTTGAAAAGAATATTGAATCCCGATGACTGGGAAGGGCATCCCCTTCTTAAAGATTACCCATTAAGGCAAAGGCCGCCGGTCGAAACGATAAATTTTGATACCCCGGGATATGTCGAAATGGATGAAATAACCCAAAAACCATAAATCGCCAAATTATTAATAAGAAATTTAACAATGTTTGAATACAAAGATTTCTTAATAGAGACAGATAAATTTCCATTGAATGTGGGACCCTCTCATCCCGCCACTCACGGCGTTCTCAGGGTTTTGGTTCAATTAGACGGAGAGGTTGTAGTTAATGCGGAACCTATTATAGGTTATTTGCATACAAGTATGGAAAAATATGCCGAATCCCGAACCTACCATCAGGCCGAGACTATTACGGACAGAATGGACTATGTTTCCGCCGCTTCAAATAATTTGGGTTATATTCTTGCCGTCGAAAAGCTTTGCGGCGTAAAAGCCCCTAAAAGAGCTGAATATGTCAGGGTTATCCTTGCAGAGTTTACAAGAATCAGTTCACATCTTGTATGGCTGGGTACGCATGCCGTTGATATAGGCGCTTTAACCGAGTTTCTATACTGTTTTCGCGAAAGAGAGTTAATATTAGATATCATAGAAGCGGTTACCGGCGCCAGGATGACCCCTTCCTTTTATCGGGTCGGCGGTTTAGCAATGGATATACACAAAGATTTTATAGATAAAACGCGGAATTTTATAAAAATTTTTCCCGAAAAAGTCAGCGAGTATGAAGCGTTACTCACAAAGAACAAAATTTGGTTAGAAAGAACCAAAAATTTAGGTATAATTTCCGCCGAAGATGCGGTTAATTTCGCATTGACCGGGCCTTCCCTTAGAGGCAGCGGATTAAAATATGATATCAGGAAGACAAACCCTTATTCAAGCTATGAAGATTTTGATTTCGAAATCCCTCTTGGAGATACGGGAGATGTTTACGATAGATATTTCGTAAGAATAGAAGAGATGAGGCAAAGCCTTAAAATAATAAATCAGGCGATCGAAAATATTCCGGCGGGCGAATATTTAAGCTATGACGAATATCCCCGCTATGTCATCCCCCCTAAAAAAAGGGCGTTGACTACAATGGAAGGCATGATATCGCTCTTTAAATACGGTATGGAGGGTATAAAGCCGCCAAAGGGCGAGGCATACCACTCCGTAGAAAATCCGAGAGGGGAACTGGGTTTTTATCTGGTGTCAGATGGTTCGGCTTTTCCTTACCGCATGCGGGTTAGACCGCCGTCGTTCTGTAATATTAGCGCTTTGTGTAAAATGACGAAGGGGCATTTGTTAGCCGACTTAGTTGCGATTATGGGCAGTGTGGATATATTGCTGGGAGAAGTGGACAGGTAAAAGATAAAATCATAAATTAAATTTAGACTATATGAAGATTATAGATAAAATTGGTTCAAAATTAGATATTTCATTCTTTAAAAGAACGGGCCACGCCGAAATATCTTCCATACTTAATTGGAACGGCATAGCTTTGCTTGACGACAGGGATAATAAAGTTGATCTGGCACGGTGTTATATGCAAGAACTTCAAAAGATTTCTTGCGGCGTTTGTACCCCGTGCATGATTGGAACTTCGGTTGCTTCCGATATTCTCGAACATATATGTAACGGTCGTGCTATTTTAGAAGATTTGGATAGATTAAGGAATCAATGCGAATGGATTTTATCGTCTTCTAAGTGCACCGTGGGAACCATGGGACCGTTAGCCGTTACCGAATTAATCGATAATTTCAGGGAAGATTTTGAAAACGCCATAAAAAATAAAGAAACTATACCCAAAGGGGATTATATAACCAAGGTAACCGCCCCTTGCATTAACGGCTGCCCATCCAAACTCGATATCCCAAACTGGATAGAAAGAGTCAGGGACGGCAGATTCGAAGACGCGCTCGAATCCGCAAGAAGAAATACCCCGTTAGCAGGGATTTTGGGAAGAACCTGTTTTCATCCATGCCAGGACAATTGCCGCAGGGCTAATGTCGATGAGCCTATTCAGATATGTTTAATAAGAAGATTTGCCGCCGATAACGAATTTTATTCCGATATCAAGCCGAAGTTTGTAATCAAAGATAACGGAATTAAGATAGCAATCGTGGGTTCAGGCCCCGCGGGTTTAAGCTGCGCGTATTATTTGCGTTTAATGGGCTATAAGCCCGCGATATTTGAAGCATTGCCTGTATTGGGCGGGATGATGAATGTCGGCATCCCGAAATACAGGTTGCCGAAAGAATTCTTAGATAAAGAAATTGATTATATCCTTTCTACCGGAATTGATTATAAATTAAATCAAAGACTCGGAACTGATTTCACGATACAGGATCTTTTTGGGCAAGATTTTAAAGCCGTTTTCCTTGCGGTCGGCGCCCATAAAGGACAAAATATAGGGTTGCCCGGAGAACAGGACAATCTTAAAGGTTTTTATGAAGGGGTTAAATTTTTAAGGGATGTCTCTCTCGGGAATAAAATTGAAACGGGCAGGAAGGTTATCATAGAAGGGGGCGGCAATGTAGCTATAGATTGTTGCAGGACAGCAATCAGGTTAGGGTTCGAAGAAGTTATCGTTGTATATAGAAGAGCGAGAGAGCAGATGCCTGCAGCTCCTTACGAAATCGATACCGCCATTCAAGAAGGCGTTAAATTTGAATTTTTGACTAACCCCGTGAGTATTATTCAAGAAAACGGAGCAGTTAAAGGCGTAAAGTGCAGAAAAATGAAACTCGGAGATCCCGATGAAAGCGGCAGAAGAAGCCCCGTGGAAGTTCCGGGTTCCGATTTTGACATAGAATGTGATTCGTTTATTATGGCAGTCGGGCAGGTTCCGGATTTTGATTTTTTGAAAGATACGCCGCAGATTAAAACAGGTAAAGGCAAAATAATAATAGCGGACGAGTTTACGCATATGACCGATATGCCTGGAGTATTCGCCGGCGGCGACGCATTTACCGGGCCCATCAGTATAGTCGATTCGAATCGTGACGGTAAAAATGCCGCAAGAAGGATAGACCAGTACATAAGAACGGGTTCATTTGAAGCAACGGACGATTGCCTTTTTGAATATCTATTAGAAAAGATTGGTGTTTATGACAAAAAAGAGATAATAGATTATACCGATTTTCCGAAAGGAAATCCTGCAGCTAAACAGGTGGAAGAAGATGTTGAGATGCGCATAAGTAATTTTATGGAAGTTGACAAGGGTTTAACCAGCGATGATGTTATTTATGAAGCCACAAGGTGTATGAGATGTTATTTTCTTATGCTTGTAAAGTTTAAATAAAATTTCAAAGCAAACACATTAAAAGAGTTAGATTCGAGATGTACGATACAAAGAAAGTTTTATTTTAAAAGCCATATATTTGTACATGTTTACAGGATTAAATTAAATGGATATCGAAATTACGATAAACGGCAAAAAAATGATGACTAAGTCGGGTCTTACCGTTCTTGAGGCGGCCGCCCAAAACGGCATAAAAATACCAACGCTTTGCTATCTTAAGAGGCTAAGGCCTATCGGCTCATGCAGAATTTGCGTGGTCGAGGTTAAGGGAGTTAAAAACCCTCTTCCGTCTTGCGTCGCAAAAGTAAAAGAAGGGTATGAAATTTTAACCGATACCGAAAAACTATGGAAGGTGAGGAAAGAAGTAATATCGCATCTTCTATTAGATCACCCTCTCGATTGCCCCGTTTGCGATAAATCCGGCGAATGCAGCTTGCAGGATCTTTCGTTTGAATTTGGCATCACAACGCAGAAAAATGAAAAGGTTTTTCCTGACAGGACTAAAATTTTTAAAAGCGATATAATTGAATACCATGCCACGAGGTGCGTGCTATGCTCAAGATGCATTAGGGTATGCACAGATATGTACGGAAATCCGTTTTATCAAATCAAAGACAAAGGATATAACGGCTACATCGGTTTAAAACAAGACGATAAATTACAAATGGGTTCGGTTCCAGTTTCTGAGAACTGCGGTTTTATGGAAATTACGCCGGAGGTGGATTATTTAAATTGTTATTATTGCGGGAATTGCGTCGAAGTCTGCCCTGTCGGCGCGTTAATTTCAAAGCCCTCGAAATTCAAAGAAAGATACTGGCAGCTATCGCCCTTTTCGTCCGTCTGCGATAAATGTTCCGCCGCATGCAGGATTGAATATTACAGGTATGATAAAGAAGAATCTTTGGTCAGAACGGCTTCTTTATTCGGCGGATATTTGTGCCGGTACGGGTTTTTTTACGAGGGTATCGGAAAATCGAACGGCTATTATATTCAAGCCCCCATTATTAAAAAGAAATCTATGCCGAAAGAAACAGGCATTGAAGATGCAATAAATGAGTTTGCCTTAAGAATTAAAAATATTTCCGGAAAAAACGGCATGGAAAATACCGCAGTTTTAGTATCTCCAGGTATTTCCACAAATGACGGGTTCGTAATTTCTAATTTTGTGAAATATATTTTAAAACCTGCCTATTTCGATATAGCCGAACCGGAATTTTACAGGGAGAACTTTAATAAATTTAAAACCGTTTTTAAAAACGAAGAAAACTTTGAGATTAAAGCCATACAAAATTCCGATGTAATATTATATATCGGTTCTATAGAGGATGAAATTCCGTATGTTTCATATAACATTATGAAAACACACAGGGAACACGGAGGAAAACTTTTACTTGTAAATATTAAAAAACAAGTAAATCCTGTTTTAACAAGATTTGAGGATATTGCACATATCAGGGAGGATATAGAGTTATCCGAAATACGCGATTTCTTAAATAGTCTGAGATTAAATCTTTACGATTACGGCTTTAAAAAAGATGATGAAATGGACAGTCAGCTAAGCAGGGTATCCAAAAATATTCTTAAGTCAAATTCTATTTCCATTATAATCGGCGACTTTCCAATGTCGGCTTATAATATGGGTAAAGACTTTCTTGCTATTAAAGAAATGGTCGAATTTTTGAGGGATGAACAAAAAATAGTATATGTTTATCCTCTTATGAAGCCTTTTAATTATAGAGGACTTGAAAGCGCGGGGGTAAACCCCTCCAATCTTTCAGGTTTTAATTCTGTATATTCGGGATTTGATGCGGGAAAAATAAAAAATCTCATTTATATAGGCGACCCCGTAAGCAATTATGCTACTAAAGAATTGACTAAATATATAACGGATTTAGAGTTTTTAGCCGTTTTTTCTTCTAAGGCGAGCATATTATCTACTATGGCGGATGTTGTTATACCGGTGTACGATTTTCTTGAATCAAAAGATGCGTTCTATGAAAATTTTGAGGGTAAAAAGATACATTTGGATAACGAATTTGATTTGGGCGCATATAGAAGCGATATTTTAGATTTTTTAACCTTAATATCAAACAAATTAGGATATTCGTTTAATTATATAAAGAATGAATTGTCCGAGTTCGTTAAATCGTTAAAGTTAGAGAATGCAACATATTACAATAAGATTAAAACTAAAAGTAAATTTTATTATAACGATAAAACTAAGTTATATTATTAATTAAAAATAGTTGTCGTGGTATTATGTAAATACTATAACAATTCTAAATTTATTTTAATAAGCAAAGATTATGATATTTTGGCTTATAGCAGAGATTATAAAAATATTAATCGTTTTCGCGGGTTTGCTTGCGGCGGCGGCTTATCTGACACTTTTAGAGCGTAAGGTAGCGGCGAAAATCCAAAACAGAATGGGTCCTATGGAAGCGGGATTTCATGGGTTATTGCAGCCGATAGCGGACGGAATAAAACTTTTTTTTAAGGAGGATATTATACCCGCGGATGCCGATAAGATTTTGT
>JAJYQZ010000073.1 GCA_021794335.1 bacterium | reverse complement strand
TCCGAGAACGGGGAATAAAGCCTCTTCCTCTTTTTTAAAATGAATTTCTAAATCCTTATCGATAAATGCGGTTATTTCATTAAGTTGATTTATAAGGTTTTTTCTTAAACTATCCGAGGAGCTTGCCTCAATCTTTTTTAAATATCCTTCAAGATTATTTAAAACTCCTCTGACGATTTCGTGGTCGCTTCTTAAAGACATAATTGGATCGAGATTTGTATCCATAACAGGTAGCTCCTTATTTGTTCTGATTTATTTAATTTATTTCCAACTTTTTGACAAATTAATGAAAGAACATAATATGATTTTATCATAATTTTATCATATAATTAATTTTACGCAGTGATAAATATCACAAAAATATAAAAAAAATTATATTAAACTATAATTAAAATTATTGCAGTCATTTTATGTACGAATATTAATTATATATGTGTAAGCGTTAGAAACATTGATGATATTATGTTATAATTTTGGATAATATATGATAATATATATAGTATGGCATAGCAATAAGCGGCAGCAGAAAATCATAACTACCAAATCATAACCCAATCATAACCAAAAACAAAGGAGAGCGTAAATGGCTGAAGTACAGGGTTGCGAACTTCCGGAGGATTTATATTACGATATCGAAAAGGACACATGGGCAAAGCCGTTAGGCAATAATATAATTATGCTCGGAATGACCGATGTGGCTCAAACTCAAGCAGGCAAGATTTTGCATGTAACATTTAAAAAAATAGGCAGTCTTGTTCAAAGAAGGGGTAATACCGCGACAATCGAAAGCGGTAAATGGGTTGGACCCATTCCGTCCCCCGTTGCGGGCGAAATAGTCGAGGTTAACGAAGCCCTGTTAAAAGACCCTCTCCTATTAAATATATCTCCCTACAAAGACGCATGGGTGAGTAAAGTGAAAGCATCCGACTTGAGCGAATTAAAGAATCTTTTAACCGGCAGGGAAGCGGTGGAAAAATACAGGGAAAAAATAATAAAGGAACAGATTCAATGCATGAGGTGTTCAAGCCAGTAATAATATTTCATTAAAATTATTAAATTATCGTTATTATAAATTATGGCCGATGAAATTAACAAAATAAAGGCAAAGCATGATGTTATACTCCTTGTTTCCAAGTGGTGCGAAGAGTGCGTGCCTGCGGATAACGCGTGGAAGAGATTACATGAGGAACGCAAGGACTTTAATTATAGGTCTTTAGATGTTTCCGAACCTGAAGGAAGACGGCTTTCGATTGAACTTTACATAAGAAGCGTGCCATCCACCGTTATCGATGGAAAGCTTTCCTATGTCGGAATTCCCACCAAAGATGATGCCAATGAACTGCTCAATTTAGCTTGATTTATCAAAAAATCCAGATACCCCGCCTTTATTTATTAGTCCATTCATATATTTATATTATCGTATATTATTGCGTAAAATAGTTAAAAATTGTAATTGATTTATTTGTTTTAATATGTTAAAACAAACCAAAATTAATTAATTTTAAACTTAAACGGAGGGAGTTATTATGAGATTTTTTGAACGAAAACTATTATTAACCCTGGCTTTGGGTTTTCTGTTCGTACTTATAGGTTCGGTTAATGTATTTGCGGCGACATCAACCTACGGCGTATTTACTCAGGTCGCCGTCAATGTTCCCGGAGATATTCCATCTGTTGTCCATAATATTAAATCTGCCCTGAATCATGCGGATTGGAAGGTTGTGGGAACAACTAATATATCTCTTCCAAAAAGTGATACTCGTAAAGCAATCGTCATAGCCGCAACGAATAACGTCTATAATAAATATGTGGTCGATAACGGCAGCAATCCGGCGGCCGCTTTCGGACTTCCATTAAGAGTAGAGGTCTATACCACGCCAGCCCAGGGTATTGTTGTCAGTATGGTAAATTTACCTGCTTTAGCAAGAACATTTTCCGGGAATCCTTATGTAGATTATGCAATTAAAGTAAATAATATGTTAAAGCATGCTATAAGGGGTGCGGTAGGCGGCACCCCTTCAAATCTGCAATACGGTCCGATGAGAAGCGGGAGGTTTCCCGGCGGTATCGGGGGAGGTTCTTTTCCCGGCAGTATTGACCAGATATCGAACTATTCCGGCAGTACTAATTCTAATTTAAGGGGCGTCGCGAAATTAGTAGAAACGGGGATTAGCCATAATACCGGCGGATGGCGGTTAGTTTACGAGATAAGCAAACCTTCGATAGGTTTTATAGAATTTGGCGTTACAAGGAATTCGACAGAAAGGCACTCTATCGAAATAGATAGCGGCGCAAGGGCAACCTCTACATATAAAAACCCGGGAATAGACCATGGCGCGTCTTTTCCGATAGAAATACTTGTTTATAGGGACGGAAATTACACCGATGTGTCGATACTCGGCGAGATGTGGAGAATGAAATATTATTTTGCCGATGCGGGAATGCTGGCATTTATGACGCATATGGGAATGCCTGGTTCCATACAGGGTTCTTTAAAACAGATGATTTTATACGGGTTGGCATACTAACCCTCACCCTATCCCTCCCCCTTTATGGGGGAGGGAACTAAGGAAGGATGATGCTTATCATCCGCAATCGGAGTATCCGCAATCAAGGCATACCGTGCAGCCTTCCGCATGTTTTAAATTAGAACCGCCGCACATCGGACAGGCGCCCCTTCCTTGAACTTTATATGTATCGGTATGACCGTTTTTCTGATTTTTATGAGATATTTTAAGATTTCCATTTTCCAACAGGCTTTTTTCAAGCGCTTTTCCGATAGCATCCGCGCATGAGTATATTATGTTATCGCCGAAACCGTGCGGTATATTACATCTAATGCCTTTTAGCTGGTTTATTATTTCTTCGGTGTCTATTCCTGATCTCAAAGCTAAACTTACCATTCTGCCGGTTGATTCGGTTTGAGACTGCGCACAGCCGCCGGATTTGCCGATAGAATTAAATATTTCAAAAGGCCTTCCGTTTTCGTCGTAATTTATCGTTACATATAAAGGTCCGCAGCCGGTTATTGTTTTAATCGTAATTCCATGTATAATATCAGGCCTCTTTCTCGGCTCGATTCTTTTTTCGCCCCCGCTTTTGTTTTCAACGGCGGGGGGGGTGCCGATAGGTTCGGTTACCGGAGAACCGCATACAGGACACTTATATTTGCCGTTTGCGGAAGGACCTGTCGTCAAGACCTGTTCCCTCGAGCCGTCTCTGTAAACTGTAATACCTTTCAAATTAAGATTATACGCAAGCAGATATACCTCTTTAATATCTTCTTTTTTTGCAGAGTTTGGAAAATTTACGGTTTTACTGACGGCATTGTCCGTATATTTTTGAAATGCCGCTTGAAGCATAACATGCCATTTTGGCGTAATATCGTGCGAGGTTATAAATATGCGGCTTAAATATCCATAGATTTCGGGGTTTAATAAATTAGGCGGCAAATCTTTATAAGAGTGTCCAAGATTACCGTTCTTAACGACAAAATCTATAAGTTCATTTGAATAAACGCCTAAACTTTCCAATATATTTTTAAAATTTTTATCGGCTTCTATTAAAGTTTGATTGTCTAAGACATGCCTTTCATAAGCTAATGCAAATAACGGTTCTATTCCGCTGGATGCTCCGGCAATTATGCTTATTGTGCCGGTCGGGGCAATGGTTGTGGTTGTTCCGTTTCTCATAGCCTTATAGCCTTTTTCTTTCCAGACGGAGCCTTTAAAATTAGGAAAACTGCCCCTGACCGTCCCAAGTTCTTCCGATTTTAATTTTGATTCCTTATCTATAAAACCCATTATTTTTTCGGCTACTTTAAGCGCCAGGTCGCTATTATACGGTATATTTAATTTTATAAGCGTATCGGCATATCCCATAATCCCCAGCCCTATTTTTCTATTGGAAAGCGTCATCTGTTTTATTTTTTCGATGGGATAATGATTTTTGTCTATCACATTGTCTAAGAAATGAACTGCCGTATGCACGGTTTTTTTAAGCGACTCAAAGTCAATAATATCAAGGTAATAAGGCAGGATAGCATCAGGCTTTTTATTAAGCCTTTTTAATGCCTCTTCATAATCAAATTTGCCTTTTTTGCTTTCATCTCCCTTTATGAATTTTCCAAGATTAATGGAACCCAAATTGCAGGATTCGTAGGCAACTAAAGGCTGTTCCCCGCACGGATTAGTCGCCTCGATTTTGCCGGCTTTAGGGATAGGGTTAAGTTTGTTTATTCTGTCTATAAAAATAATTCCCGGTTCCCCGCTGGACCATGCCATTTCCACAATTAAATCGAAAACTTCTTTTGCATTGAGATGTTTAACGATTTCATTGTTTCTCGGGTTTATTAACGGGTAATTTTCGTTTTTAATAACGCGGCTCATAAAATCTTCCGTGACCGCAACGGATATATTAAAATTGTTAAGTTTTGAGGTATCTTTTTTAGAAGAGATAAAGTCTAATATGTCCGGGTGGTCTATCCTTAAGATACCCATATTGGCGCCCCTTCTTGTCCCCCCTTGTTTTATTGCCTCCGTTGCGCTGTTAAACACCTGCATAAATGAAACGGGGCCGCTTGACACGCCCTTTGTGGAATGAACAGTATCATTTTTGGGTCTTAAATTAGAAAAAGAAAAACCTGTTCCGCCGCCGCTCTGGTGTATTAGCGCCGTATTTTTTATTGTCTCGAAAATCGATTCCATAGAATCTTCGATTGGAAGAACAAAACAGGCGGAAAGCTGCTGCAGCGGTCTTCCCGCATTCATTAAGGTAGGGGAATTTGGTAAAAAGCGCAGGTTTGCCATCTCTTCGAAAAATATCCCGGCTATTGTTTCAGCCTCTTCTTTGGTTTTGCCATAATTTAAATCGGCTTCGGAGATGTTTTTTGCCACCCTTTCAAACATTCCGGATATTGTTTCGATAATTTCACCCTTTTCATTTTTAGCCAAATATCTCTTCTTTAAAACCGTTATTCCATTTTCGGAAAAGCTTTTTATAAGCGGGTCATTTTTATCTTTCATCTATACCTCCCCTCCCCTTATATTAATTTTAATAAATATTTAATTTTAAAAATTTTTACAATTAACAATATGTAGATATTTTTTTTATTTCTATACAATATATTGTAATTTATCTTTTGTCAATATCTTTTTTAAATTACCGTTTTTAATTGTAAATCATTAAAAAAAGTTTTATAATTTTATAATATGAACAAGAAATAATAAATAAAATAATAAATAATAAGAAATACATAAAAATTGCAAGGGGGGATATTAAAATAAAATAATGCATAGTTTAAATTACCTGCATAGCATGAATATTTTGACCCACATTCTAAGCACAAACATCGTTGTAAAATTAGTCCTTTTAATTCTATTTTTTTTCTCTTTGGCATCATGGGCTATTATTTTTTATAAATTAAATTATCTTAATAAAGCAAAAAAGGAAGACAAAGAGTTTCTCGATTTATTCTGGGAATCTAAAAGATTGGATTATGTTTATACGGCTGCCAAAAATTTTAATTACAGCCCTGTAGCCTCTATGTTTAATGCTACATACAAAGAGCTTGTGGACATTAAAAAAAAATCGGAAGAAAAGGATAAGCTTTTTGGTAAAGAAAATAATGGAGAGAATCAAGCATATATAGAAAGGGCTTTAAAAAAATCACAGCTCTCGTCTATTGCAAAACTTGAAATTTCCCTTCCGTTTTTGGCGACGGTCGGCTCCACTGCCCCATTTATAGGCTTATTTGGAACGGTTTGGGGAATAATGACATCATTTGAAAGTATAGAAAAAGCAGGGACAGCCGGTTTGGCGATCGTCGCTCCCGGTATTGCTGATTCGCTTATTGCGACGGCGGCGGGTCTTTTTGCGGCGATTCCCGCCGTTATTGCATATAACTATTATTCAAATAAGGTAAGAGTGATAGCTAACGAGACTATCGATTTTGCATATGAATTTATGACAATAATCGAAAGGCAGATTCTATAATAATTAATTATGTTTACATCTTTTGGCGATAGAGACGATAAAAAAAGTTTTTCTTCCGGCTATAAGCTTATGTCCGATATAAACATTACCCCCTTTGTAGATGTAATGCTTGTTCTTCTTGTTATATTCATGGTAACGGCGCCGATATTAGTTCATGGAATAAAGGTTCATTTACCGGCGGCGCATGCGCGGGCATTAAAAGCTCCGGAAAAAACAATAGTAGTTTCGGTTACTTCGGGCAGGGAGGTTTATATAAACAACTTGAGAGTAAGCCTGCCTCTTTTAACCCAAAAGTTAAACATTTTATATAGAAACAGAAGAAATAAGCAGATATTTCTCAAGGCAAGTTCAGCTCTGCCTTACGGCTATGTAATAAGGATAATGGCTGCAATAAAAGATGCAGGCATAACAAAAATCGGCATGGTAACGGCAAATCTTAAATAATTAACATATTAAATAAATTGAAAATCAGCGAAGCTCAATGTTTAATGAAAATCAAAGCGGAATTGGAAAATATTATATATACTCAATTTTATTTCATGCAGTTTTAATCGCTTTAATAGTTTATTTAGGGATAAGGTTTAAACCGGAAATTCAATCCATCGGCTCGAAGGTGGTTGTCAGCGTTGTGAGCAGTGTTCCGGGGCCGCCTGCTTCTATTAAAGCGATATTAAAACCGCCTGTGCCAAAGGTTAAAAGACAAATTATAAGCAAGCCCGCTCCGGCAAAAAAACCTGTGCAATTACCCGTTACTAAAAAGCCCGCATCTATGGTTTACCCAAAAAGGGTAAAGCCTGCGCCCGTTCCCGTTAAAAGATATGTTAAGAGGCAAGCCCCCGTTTCTGCGGTTAATTCCAGTGTCTATACAAATTTACATAATATGGTAAGCCTTAATAATGCATATAGCAAGGTTCAGGAATCTTTGATCAGGGGAAATATCCATAAGTTTCAGGGTTATGTCAATAAAATAGTGTCGATTATTATGTCTCATTTTAATATTTCTCTTTCCAAATATTTGCGCTATAAGTCCGTGGTTGCCATCCAAATATCCACTTCGGGAAGGATTTACGGCGTCAGGCTTGCCAAATCTTCAGGCAACGGCTATTTCGATTCTCAATCGATCGAAGCGGTAAAATTATCAAACCCGCTGCCTTCGCCGCCCAAAGGATTTATGAGCTTTATAAACTCTAGGAACGCAGGCGAGGGGGCTTTAATAGTTTTTAATCCGAGAGAGATTCTAAAAAATAAGTAATATTATAATATATAAGGGAGGAATAAGGCAGGCAAAAATGTTTAAATTTAAACTTAACGATTTTTATAGGTATAAGGTTTTTTACGCCATATTAACATCTTTTTCGATTTTATTTTATTTATTTTTATTTCCTGTAAATTCTTACGCAAAGATATATATAAATATTTATGCCGCAAGAATTAAAAAAATCAGGGTTGCCGTTCCTAACTTTAAAAATATTTCAAGGTACGGGCAGCATCAAAAGATTGCAAAAAGAGCCGCCCGCATAATCAGGCATGACCTTTCCGTTATCGGATATTTTCACATAGTAAACCCGCTTTCGTATCTTGAAAACTCTAAATATGCCCCCGTAAGCGTTAAGAAAATAGATTTTACAAACTGGAGCGTGTTAAGTGCGCAATATTTGATTAACGGCGAATATAAAACGGAAAACGGCGCTATAAAAATTAAAGCAAATCTTATAAGCATCTATTCCCAAAAATTACTTTTTACCGAGAAATTAGAAGGACATGAGAAACAATACAGATATCTGGCAAATAAGTTTGCCGACGATATATTGAAATTTTTAACAGGGATTAAGGGGCCGTTTACGACAAAAGTCTTTTTTGTCGGGGAACAGGACGGGGCAAAAAATATTTTTATGATGGATTTTGGCGGACATAGGGTTAAAAGAATTACAGATAACCCGTCGATTAACATATTTCCGCATCCGTCTCCCGACGGCAATAAGGCTGCCTATATTTCTTTTAAAGACGGTGATCCCGCCATTTTTATTAAAAATTTAAATACAGGCAGAACCGCAAGGTTTAATCTCCCTGGTCCTGCCGATTATGTCTCCTGGTCGCCTAAAGGAGATAAGCTGGCGATAGCGCTCACTCCGGACCATTACAATACCGAGATATATACTATTAATATAAATGGAGGGAATCTTAAGCAGTTGACTGACATGGGCGGCATTAACACATCTCCGTCGTTTTCCCCCGGCGGAAATAGAATTGCCTTCGTGTCAAACAGGGAAGGAAGCCCGCAAATTTATATAATGAATTCTGACGGAAGCAATCAGCGTAGAATTACTTATAATAATAGTTATTATAATACGAGCCCTGCATGGTCCCCTAACGGGAAAAAGATAGCTTTTGCCTCATTCGTAAACGGCGCGCTTCAAGTGTGTATTATGAATGCGGACGGAACGGATGAAAGACAGATTACCGATACGCCGTATAGCGCCCAGCATCCCGCATGGACAAGGGATTCGAGGATAATTACTTTTGATACCGAAATTGCAGGAAGACAGGAATTATTTATGATAGATGTAAATGAAAGCGGCATGATGAGGCTGATGCCCCGCCTATTTCCCGAAATGCAAAATTATTACGGTCCCGAGTGGACATTAAAATCGTCTTATTGACCTTATTCTCAAAATTATTGAAAAATATTGCTTTATATGATAAATTCAATGTAATATTTATAATATAATATGAGGGCATCACATTATGAAAAATAAAAAATATTTTAGAGTTTTTCTTTTGCTTTTTGTTTTTTTATTTTTTACGGCGGCTTTTTTATCTGGATGCGCCGAGATGGAACCTGACACCATACACAATTTAAAGGTTCAGGTTAAAAAATTAAATAAAAAGGCCGGCAAATTATCCCAAAGCAATACTTATTTAGAGCAAAAGCTTCATGACATTCAGGTACATATAGCAAATCAAGGGGTAAAAATAGCTGATATAAATTCTAAACTAAGGGATATTTATGGAAAATATGACGTAGAATCCCACAATCTCCATATGCTTCAAAAAAGGTTTAGAGATTATCGCTTAATTGTTAATAAAGAACTTATTACATTGCTTAAGCATGCTCAAATTAAACCTCCGGTAGAAAAAATCGCTCCGCCCAAAAAGGCGGCTGTCAGCGTAAGCCCCAAGTTTAGGGAGTTTAACAAGGGTATGGATTTATATAAAAAGAAAGATTACACTAACGCCGTTTTAGCTTTCAATAAATTTATAAGTAAATATCCGCAGTCAAAAGACATCCCGGATGCCGTATTTTATAAAGCTGTATCAAACTTCAATCTTAAAAAATATCCCGTATCCATATTGGAGTTCCATAAATTTTCCGAAGTTTATCCAAAAAATTCCCATGTTCCTATGGCTATATATTTACAGGGAATGGGGTTTTTAAAGCTTTCCGATAAGTCCGACGCGTCGATTTTATTTCAACAGGTTGTCTCGAAATATCCGGATGCGGAGGCTTCAAAACTTTCGGCGGCAGAGCTTAAAAAACTTTCGAAATAAAAGTATGGGCTATTCCAAAAATATCATTAATCTGGCATTTGAGTCAAGTTGCGACGATTTTTCCTGTGCCGTGCTTTTAAAAGATAATAAAGGCATAAAAATTCTTTCTAATATAACATATTCGCAGGATTTTGTGCATGATATTTACGGAGGCGTCGTTCCTGAACTTGCTTCAAGGAATCATATAAAAGCATCTTTACCCGCCCTGTCGTTTGCTTTGTCAAAAGCCGGCATCGCCCTAAAAGATGTCGGCTTAGTATCCGCTACGGCTGGTCCGGGACTTGTCGGTTCCTTGTTAATAGGACTTATGGAGGCAAAAACTATATCGTATGCGCTAAATATTCCGTTAGTAAAAATAAATCATATCGAAGGGCACATATTCAGCCCCTTTTTGGAAAATAAAGAGGAATTTCCCTTTATTGCATTGGTTATTTCGGGAGGACACACCCATCTATATTTGGTAAAATCCCACAGCGATATAAAACTTATCGGAAAGACGAGGGATGACGCCTGCGGAGAACTGTTCGACAAGGTTTCTAATTACCTCGGTTTCGGTTATCCCGGCGGCAGAATTATAGACGAGCTTGCTGAAAAGGGTAATAAGAATGAATTTAAATTTACCCTTCCGATGGCGCATAGCCGTAATCTGGATATGAGCTTTAGCGGACTTAAGACAGCCGTTATTACATTGATAGATAAACTGGGGGGGCGGGGCAAGATTAAAGAAAAAATAGTTTTTGATATTTTTGCTTCTACAAGAGAAGCGGTAGCCAGGATTCTTTATAAAAAGACCTTAGATGCGTGTAATATTTACGGAATAAATACGGCAGCGGTTTCCGGCGGGGTTTCCGCTAATTCAAGGATAAGGTCTCTTTTTGAGGAACCCGCGAAAAATCCTTGTTTTAAAGTAATTTTTCCTTCTATTTCGCTTTCGACCGACAATGCCGCAATGATCGGTTACGCCGGTTTTTTTAAACCTCCGGTAGATCCCGTTAAAAATAAGGAAGAATTTTTAAATATTAACGCCGATTCCTCATGGGAGTTGTAAATTATAATGGGAAATTTACCTAAAAGCCGCAAAGTAATTTACGGGCAAAATTTTTTAATAAATAAGGAAACGGCCCGCAATATTATAAATTCATGCAATTTTTCCGTCAACGACAATGTTCTGGAGATAGGCCCCGGAGAAGGGATATTGACCGAACTAATTATAGGAAATACAAAAACATACACCATAATCGAAATAGACCCGTTTTATTTTAATTTTATTAAAGGAAAATTTAATTTAAATAAATTTAGCGGAATTAATATCGTAAACGAAGATGCCCTTAAATTTGATTATACGGGATTAAGCCGCAATCTTTCCTCCAAAATAAGGGTTGTGTCAAATCTGCCTTATGAAATCTCAAGCCCTATCATAGAAAAATTTATAAGAGAAAAGGATGCTTTTTCGGATTTAACGCTTATGTTTCAAAAGGAGTTTGCCCAGAGGCTTTATGCAAAAGAAAATGACTCGGAAAGAGGGGCTTTAAGCATTATTGCCGACATAAATTTTGAAATTATCAAACTTTTAGAGGTGGACAAATCAAATTTTAATCCCGTGCCAAAGGTTGATTCGACGGTATTAAGGATAATCCCAAAATATCATACGGATGATAATTATATTTGGGCGGTAAATTCCCCATTCTTTAGCTATTTTGTGC
>JAJYQZ010000128.1 GCA_021794335.1 bacterium | reverse complement strand
ATTGCCGATAGAAAATGTAGAATATACTTCAAAACCTTAAAAGCTCTGGATTCCCGCTTTCGCGGGAATGACTTTGCTATATTCTATCTTTTCACCCAACTATTGTCATTCCCGCGAAAGCGGGAATGACGGTGCTTCGCGGGAATCCAGTCTTTTAACCCAAATGTTGTCATTCCCGCGAAAGCGGGAATCCAGTCTTATTAAGCTGCTAAAATCTATTTATTGATTTCTATTGCAAAATTAAGGATATTTTTTATATTTGAATTTCGTTTTACGATATTGTATAATAATTTAGTTTTTTTAAGTCGGGGTATAATAAAACATGGATAAGTTAAATTTAGTCAATTCAACCTATGATTTAAAGGGCTTTGTCAGGGAGATTCCAGATTTTCCCAAGAAAGGGATTAATTTTAAAGACATAACGCCCCTCCTTGCGAATCCCAAGGCTTTTGCATTTTCCATCGATAGTCTTGCAAACAAATATCTGAGCGAAAAGATAGATTATGTCGTTTGCATAGAGGCGAGGGGTTTTGTGGTGGGTTCCGCGCTTGCTTACAGGCTTGGAGCCGGGGTAATAATTGTCAGAAAGCCGGGCAAACTCCCGTACGAGTGCAATTCTTTATGCTACGACTTAGAATACGGAAGCGCGACGCTTGAAATTCATAAAGACGCATTAAAAAAAGGGGACAGGGTAATTATCGCCGACGATGTTTTGGCAACGGGCGGTACCGCGCTTGCCGCAATTAACCTTGTGAAAGAGTTCGGCGCGGAAGTGGTGGATGCGGCGTTTCTTGCGGAGCTTTCTTTTTTGAAAGGCGCGGATAAACTTAAGCCTTATACCGTAAACGCTTTAATGAAATTCGATTATTAACTTTTAATGCTGTTGTCATTCCTGCGAAAGCAGGAATCTATATAAAAATAAATTCAATAAATATTTTTTTCAAATTAAGGGGGGTTTATGAAAAAGGGTTTTACGATTATTTTTATCGTTCTTGTTATTGTCTTAGGCTATATTGTAGTTCACGCAATTACCGCTCCTGTTAAGTTAACGGCCGCGCAGCTTGGAGCCGAACTCATTCATTCCCATAAAAACGGTATCGATTGCTTTGCCTGCCACGCGATAAACGGGAAGGGCGGCAATGTCGGACCCGATCTTTCAAAAGAAGGCGCGCTTAAACATTCTATCAAATGGCTTGAGGTTCAAATTGCAACGCCGTCCAAGCATTTTAAACCTGGTTCCATGGTGAAAATAAACGGCAAAACATATATGGCTATTATGCCCGACCACAAAATGCTTTCCAAAAAAGAGCTTTTTGAGCTTGCGTCCTATTTAGACTCATTAAAGTAGGTATCATTTTTGTATAGAAAAAAGGGGTCTGATTTAAAATCAGACCCCTTTTTTATTTTAATCCCTTTTTTAATGAAAAATTTTTTTACAATAATACTTGACTAATTTAGTAAAGTATGTTTTACTTAAAGAAAGTAAATTATTCAACTAGGAAAGAACAACTAGGAAAGAAAGGGAAACTAATTTTTATATTTTTTATATATATATTTAGATTAGGAGGCAAAAGTGAAGATAATAAATTTTGACCATTTTGCGGCAACTAAGATGAGACCGGAGGTAAAAGAGGCGATGGAGCCCTTTTTTATGCAGGAATACGGCAATCCGCAGAGCATTCACACGCTGGCAGACGAGCCGAGGGAGGCGTTAAACAAGGCAAGGCTTCAAGCGGCGGAGCTTTTAAACGCTGCGGCTAACGAGGTGATATTTACCGGAAGCGGTTCCGAATCTAACAATCTTGCAATCAAAGGAACGGCTTTCGCCAGAATGGATAAAGGAAAGCATATAATCGTTTCTAAAATCGAGCATTTTAGCGTGTTGAATGCCGTTAAGGCTTTGGCAAAACTCGGCTTCGAGGTCAGCGAAATCCCTGTCGATAAATACGGTTCGGTTGACCCTATGGACGTCAAAAACGCCTTAAGAAAGGACACTATTCTTGTCAGTATAACTCATGCGTCAAATGAAATCGGCACCATTCAGGATATTAAAGAAATTTCTAAAATAGTTCATGAAAACTCGGGGGCGTATATGCACACCGATGCAAATACTTCATGCGGCTTTACCCCCACGGATGTCAAAGAATTAGGCGTTGACATGCTTTCGGCCGCTCCTCACAGGTTTTACGGTCCGAAGGGAACGGGGCTTTTCTACCTTAAAAAGGGAATCAGGATAATGCCTTTAATAGACGGCGGCATTCAGGAGTTCGGAAGAAGGGCGGGCACGGAGAATGTTCCTGCCGTTGCGGGCGCAGGTGTTGCATGCGAACTGGCAAAAAAAGAGTTAAAGGACAGGACGGCTCATCTTTTACCTATTCAAAAAGATATAATGGGCGGGGTGTTGGGCTCCTTAGACGAGGTGTATCTTAACGGGCATCCCGAAAAAAGACTCCCTAACAATTTAAACTTTGTGGTTAAATATATCGAGGGCGAATCCATGCTGATGTGGCTGAACAATAACGGAATTATGGTGGCAAGCGGTTCAGCCTGCACATCCAA
>JAJYQZ010000189.1 GCA_021794335.1 bacterium | reverse complement strand
AAATAAGGTAAATTATGATGCATATTTATTGCCCTTATTGCGGAACATCGTATGATATCGATGAATCTTTAATGCCCGAAGGTAATGTAAAGGTAAGATGCAGGTCATGCGCGAATGTTTTTGTTATGGGTAGAGAAAAGGGGGCGGTTAAAGATGAGCCGGAACAGGAATATGAACATGAAAAGGTTTCTCAGTCCGAAAATGAACCTGCGTCGGAAACGAAAAAATACCGCGAGGATAAAGACATCATCGAGGTCAGCGACTTTATGAAACAGGTTATACAAGAAATAGACGGCTCGCTAAATCAGGAAAATAAAGAAAACGAAAGCAATAAAAATGAAAAACCTAAAAATACATCGGGCAATAAAAAAATAAAGCCCATTAAAATAGTAATGCTGCTAATATTAATTCTGCTACTAATAGCGGCAGGCGCTTATACTCTTGAATATTATAACATCATAAATCTGCCTGCTTTTTTGCCGAAGCTGTTTTAACTCTAATTTCGTTCTGGATTCCCGCTTTCGCGGGAATGACATAAAGACTGGATTCCCGCCTACGCGGGAATGACAAACTATCTACGCGGGAATGACATTTAGACTGGATTATCGCTGAAGCGGGTTGGGACATCAAGAAGATTTTCTTTTCTCGATCGGGAGATAGACGGTTACGGTTGTTCCGTGATTTTTAACGGAATCTATATTAATAAACCCGTTATGTTCGTAAATTATCTTTTGACTGATAGCAAGGCCGAGTCCGCTCCCCTTTTCTTTTGTCGTAAAAAACGGAACGAATAGATTTTTAATATCCTTTTTACTTATCCCGCAGCCGTTATCGGTAAATTCTATTTTTAAGAATTTTGGACTGTTTCTCGTGTAATCCAGCTTTGTAATAATTTTTATTATACCCTTAGCTTCCGGTTTTACCGCCTCTATTCCGTTTTTTAAAGTATTCAAAAAAACCTGCTTTAAAGCATTTTCGGACGCATAAATTTTTGGAAGGCTCGGGTCGAATTCTTTAATGATTTCCACATTTTTATTTGCCAATGCTTCCTGTTCCAGCAGTATTATTTCATTGACAACCTTATTGATATTAACCTTTTCGCTCCTTGTCTTATGTTTTTTCGATAAAGACAGGAGGTCTTCGATAAGGTTGTTTATTCTGCCGACTTCTTTTATTATTATTTCCAAAAAATTATTTAAATCCTTGATGTTCGCCGGCAAATCAAACGATGCCGAGTCAAATTTTCTTTTCAGGTAAGAAGCGGCGGCCTTGACGCCGCCAAGCGGATTTCTTATCTCATGCGACATCTCCGCTATGAATCTCGATAAATCGTTAAGCCTTTCTTCGTTTTTGATGTTATTGTCCATTTCCTTAAATCTTGTTATATCTTTCAAGGAAACGATAACATAAAACTTATCTTCGTCCGCAATTTTAGATATTTCTAAAATAACCGTGCGCCTGCTGCGGTTCTTATTTTCAAACTTATATTCAAAATCGATAAAACCCTCTCCTGTTTCTATAACCTCGGAGACATGCTCGTCTATATACCTGTTATTATAAAAAAAATCGTTCAGTCCTATATTGTTTATAAATCTATCGGAATATCCCGTAAGTTCCTGCGCCGGCAAATTTAAAAACTTTAAGGTAAGGTTTTCGTCGAATAAGATTAAAGAGTGGTTTAAATTATTAATAATTAAATTGTTTATATCCATAAGAAAATGATACATTTACGGCAAAAAAACCGCAAGAAAAAAAGAAAAAAGGGGTCTGATTTAAAATCAGACCCCTTTTTCAATAAGATTTAAATCTAAATTTAGAAGTTGTATCCCGCTTCGTCGTGCTGAGTAATATCTAACCCAATGCTTTCCGTTTCCTTATCGACCCTTAAGCCCATAACCTTGTCTATTACCTTAAATATTATGTAGCTCATGGTAAATGAATAGGCGGCAACGGTGATGACGGTCAAAAATTGAACCCACATCTGCCCCGGATTTCCGTAAAATAACCCTCTTCCGGCAGAGTTAATAAGCGGGTCCGCAAATAAGCCCGTAGCCAATGCCCCCCATGCCCCGCCTATCGCGTGAACATTAAACGCGTCGAGAGCATCGTCGTAACCTAATTTCGGTTTGACATAAACAACCATAGAATAACATATAACGCCTGCAACAAAGCCGATTACTATAGAAGCGATCGGATTAACGAATCCCGATGCGGGAGTTATCGCGACAAGCCCTGCGACCGCGCCTGAAACCATGCCCAAGGTTGTGGGTTTTCCGCTTCTTATCCATTCGGCAATCATCCATCCTAAAGCCGCCGCGGCAGTAGCGGTATTCGTTACCAAAAATGCGGAGGTGGCAAGCGGACTGGCTTCCAGCGCGCTTCCGGCATTAAAGCCGAACCATCCGAACCATAAAAGCGCTCCGCCCAATATCGTATAACCAAGCTGGTTCGGCTGAACGATGTTTTCTTTCATATATCCCTTTCTTTTTCCCAAAACAAGCGCTCCCGCAAGTCCGGCAACACCGGAATCGATATGGACGACGGTTCCGCCGGCAAAATCGAGGGCGCCCATTTTTTGAAACATTCCGCCTATTCCCCATACAGCCTGGGCTACCGGGGCATAAACCAATGTAAGCCATACTATCGTAAAGACAACCCATGAAGAAAACTTTATTCTTTCGACGAGCGAACCGCTTACCAGCGCAACCGTTATTATCGCAAACATTAGCTGAAACATGACATAAATATATGAAGGGATCGTGCCGTCATATCTTGAATGTTGCACTTCTTTCATCGCGAACAAACCGAGATATTTAAAATTTCCGATAATCCCCCCAAAAGCGTCAGGTCCGAAAGCTAAAGAATAACCCCATAAAATCCAGATAATGCTAACCGTACAAATTGTAATAAAACTAAGCGATATAGTATTTAAAACATTTTTTCTCCTGACCATACCGCCGTAATAAAAGCCAAGCCCCGGCGTCATAATCAAAACAAGGGCTGTTGAAGCCAGAACCCACGCGGTATTGCCCGCGCTGAATGCCGGAACCTTGGAAGCGGCGGCAAAAACAGGGCTTACCCATGAAAATAAAACTAAAGACAGGCCGCCTATTAACGACCATGCAAATGTTAACGGACTTAACGATATTTTAAAATTTTTAAAATATTTAAGCAGATTTAGATTCATAATTTTTCCTTTTTCCTCCTTGCTAAATTTATAATTTATTTTCCCTGCAAACCAACCGTAAACTAAATAGCCGACTCCCCTTTTTCTCCGGTTCTTATCCTTACAGCTTCTTCTACCGGCGATACGAATATCTTCCCATCCCCGATATTGCCCGTTTTGGCGCTCTTTTCGACAGCCGAGATTATATCTCCCGCGACCTCGTCGGAACACACTATCTCGAGCTTTGCCTTGGGGACGAAATCGACCCTGTATTCGGCGCCCCTGTATAACTCCGTATGACCTTTTTGTCTTCCAAAGCCTTTTACCTCGGTTACCGTTATTCCGTGAATACCGATTTTGTTCAATGCCTCTTTTACATCGTCCAGCTTAAACGGCTTAATGATAGCTTCTATCTTTTTCATTTTTTCACCTCCCTTTTTTTTAAAATTTTTAAAAATTATACAACACTGCAAAGTTAACCGTATTCTGCGATCTTTTCAGGCTATTTAACCCTGCGGGGTATATGGAATGATTTGCCCTTTGATGTTCAAATTCTAACCTGAACTGCACATTTTTAAACATTTTATATGCCGGAGAATAAGCCAGCGTTAAGGTAGAATCGACAAAAGTGTACGATTGTCCCGGGGTTACGCTCGGCTCGAATAGGCCGTTAGAATCAACTGCAAAAGCCTCCCTTAATGTCTCGGCAATCTGACCGATTGAATAATCATGCTGATGATGGATATAAAAGGATGTTCCGTTAAAATATCCTTTGTTATAAGTTGAGTTGGATAACACAAGCGGCGAAGGATATGCAACCTGACTCGGCGTTATCCCGTTAGAATTTAATATGCTTTGATTTAATCCGCCGGCAAGACTTACGTCGCGTTCCAGAACGAACGACCAGTCGGCCGTCGGGCTATATACCGCATTTATGTAACCATAAAAGCTCTTATTTATATTATCCTGATATATCGTATTGTTAGTATTAACAAGGTAGCTGTTTGCCCCGTAAACAAACCCTCCGTTAAAGGTGATAGGGCTAAGAGGGGTATATGCCGCGTTAAACTCGACGGTAGGAAGATTATCCACCGGAACTACGGTATTTTGCGAATTTGCTATACCAAGCGTCGTTTGGAGGCTTGGTATAAAATTATATGTAAAAAATATTCCCGTAAATGTTGAAGGCTCTGCATTATCCAATAAAGAATATGTATTGTTCCAGTTCCTTGTCATGTTAAAGTCTTCCCAGCCCAAGAGCTCCTTTTCTTTGCCTATATGAATATCTAACCCGCTTCCGATAGGCAAGTTAATATTTATATAAGCTTGCCTGATGTCAAAAGGTCTTCTTTGGTAAAGAAGCGTGGTAAAATAAGACGGGTTGCCGTAATATGCCTCATAAAACTGGATATTCTGTCCGAAATCTAAAGATATGTGAAAACCAACGCCATAAGGATTAGAGGAAGTCCCGGGCGAACGCCTGAGCGTTATATCGGCTTGATTAACCGTAAAACCGTCTGACTGCCAGTTATCGCCGTAATTAGCGTTATAGCCGTTCGGTTTTGCAAAATTATATGTATAAGACGTAACCAAGGTGCCCAATAGCTGGATATTAGAAAAATAAGAATTTGAGCTTTTTTGTTTTGCCTTCTTTAATGCGTTAATTTCATTAGAAAGGTTATTTAATTTGGCTTCAAGGCTTTTTATCTGCGGCGCGGAACCGCCTGAAGCCGATGTGCTGTCCGCATAAGAATTTTTAGCGGTTGCGGCCGTTAAAAAGATACCGAAAAGCAACAGGCTAAAAAATACTGCTAATTTTGATTTAATTCTCATAAAATAATTCTCCAGATTAATGATTAATTAACAATTTTACATTTTTACATTCATCAATGGGTGAAACAATAAATCCTCTCAAAGTCATTCCCGCGAAAGCGGGAATCCAGTTGAAACAAATTTGCCGGCAAAGGTCAAAACCCCGAAAATTTACTTTTGGAGGTAAAGCTAAAGGGTTGTAAATATGACAAGCAAGATTTATGCCAGATTAAAAAGGCGGACCTACCCAAAATTGCAGGTAGAAAATTATTTTCTGGATTCCCGCTTTCGCGGGAATGACATCTAAATGGTGAAATCGTAAATTCTCTCTTAGTCATTCCCGCGAAAGCGGGAATCCAGTGTTCATATACTTTAAAGCCATTTTAGAGATTTCTACCTGCAATTTTGGGACTTAATGCAGTTTTGCAGATAAATAAATTCTGATTGATTTGAAATATGCTATAAAAATAGGCATATTAATAGATATTTTTTTTATTGATTAATTTTTAGGCAGGAAATGAATAAAAAGCCGCGCCATTCTTTTTTGTAGGTTTCTCCTGCTCATACCGATATTCACGGCCGTTTTTGTGATATTATTATCGTTTTCTTTCAGCTTGTTCATTAAATAGCGCTTTTCAAAGGCTTCTTTTGCTTCTTTAAAGGGATACTCAAAATGCTCGGCATAATTTAAGGCATCCTTTTTATAGTTATCCTGCCCATTGCCGGCGCCGCCCTTATCTTGATAACTTTTAATTTTTAATTCGTTCAGCACATCTTCTTCGGTTATTTTATTTTGTGAATTAAAAATGGAAAACCTTTCGATAATATTTTTTAATTCCCTGACATTGCCCGGCCAATCATAATTTTTCAACACATTCATCGCTCGTTCGTCTATTTCCAACATCTGCGCCTTTCCGAAACTTTTGACGAAATAATTAACCAATAAAGGAATATCTTCCCTTCTATCCCTTAAGGGCGGGATAAAAAACGGTATCACATTCAGCCTGTAAAACAAATCGCTTCTGAACCTGCCTGCCGCCATCTCCTTTTCGAGGTCTTTATTTGTCGCGGCTATAACCCTCGTATCCGCCTCGACCTCCGTTTCGCCGCCGACCCTTTGAAATTTCTTATCCTGTAAAACCCTTAAAACCTTTGATTGCATCCCTAAACTCATATCCCCTATTTCGTCAAGAAACAAAGTGCCGCCGTCGGCAAGTTCGAATTTCCCCCTTTTTTTACCATTAGCGCCGGTAAAAGCTCCCTTTTCGTATCCAAAAATCTCGCTTTCTATAAGTTCTTCGGGGATAGCGGCACAGTTAATCGCAATAAAAGGCTCTTCTTTCCTTAAACTGCTTAAATGAAGCGCCCTTGCGACCATTTCTTTTCCCGTTCCGTTTTCCCCTGTAATCAAAACCGGCGCTTCCGCTTTTGCCGCCCTCAATATTTTTTCTTTTAAGGACTTAATGCCGGCGGACTCCCCGATAAGCTCGGAGCCGCCCGAAAGACTGCCCGCCATTATCGTCTTTTTTTCGCTGACGCCGTTATATTTAACGGCATTTTCGACGGCGATAAGAACCCTGTCGAGCGATAGCGGTTTTTCTATGAAATCGTACGCTCCCGTTTTTATGGCTTTTATGGCGGTATCGATATCGGAATGTCCGGAAATCATAATAACGGGGATATTTTTATTTGCTTTAACCATATCGTTCAAAATACCGACCCCGTCTCTGCCCGGAAGCCAGATATCCAATAAAACCGCATTTGGAGAGATTTCGTTAAAAGCCTTAAGCCCTGCTTCCCCGCTTCCTTCCGACGCGACCTTGTATCCCTCGTCCGTCAAAATGCCTTCCAAAGATTTTCTTATGCTTTCTTCATCGTCTATTATAAGAACCTGCTTCATTTCCTTCTCCCGCTTTAATTTTGCAATAGAAAATATTTAGATGTTTCTTTTATATGTAAATACTGGATTCCCGCTTTCGCGGGAATGACACCCGTTGGGTTAAAGTTTAAATTTCATTATCGTCCCAACCCGCTTTCGCGGGAATGACACCCGTTGGGTTAAAGTTTAAATTTCATTATCGTCCCAACCCGCTTCAGCGGGAATCCAGAAAATAAATTTCTATTGCAAAATCAAAGTCCCGCTTATTAATACGCTAATTAATACTTCACTGATACAATAATAATCCTTGTTAATGCCCGAAATACTTTATATTCTTATGGAGATGGGGGGAAGTTTAATTCTATGATAAAACTTACCCCGCCGTCTTCGTTGTTTTCCGCTCTTATCTGAGCGTTGTTTTCGACCATTATATTTTTAGTTATGGCAAGTCCCAAACCTGTTCCGCCCTGCTTTGTAGAAAAATAAGGCTCGTACATATTTTGCATAACCTCGCCTTCCATGCCGGTTCCGTTATCCGCAAAAACTATGCGGACGACCTGTTTATCCGCGTCTTTTTTCGTCTCCACCGTTATCCTGCCGTTATATCCGGATTCTTTCCTGCCCTGCCGTTTTAATAAAACGCTGTACGCTCCGTTATCGATTATATTCATAAATGCCCGCTTCATCTGTTGTTTGTCTATAAAAACTTCGGGCAAATCTCCGTCAAGATTCGTGATGAATTCTATATCTTTATGAGCGTTTTTATAAAGCGACAGGACATCGTTAATCAAGTAATTTACATTTACATATTCGAAATTAGCCTCGGGAAGCCTTGCGTAAAGCGAAAATTCATCTACAAGATTTTTTAAATCGCCGACCTCTTTAATAATGGTATCTACCATTTCATTAAAAATCAAATCTTCATTGCCCGTTTTTCCGCCAAATTTTCTCTTAAGTCTTTCGGCCGAAAGCTTAATCGGGGTCAGGGGGTTTTTTATTTCGTGCGCCATTCGTTTTGCAACCTCTTCCCATGCCGCAACCCTCTGGGCTTTCATCATATCCGTCGTATCGTTTAAAACGATGATAAAACCTATATAATTATTCAATTCGTCTTTCATAACCGTCAGATTTACGATATAAACCTTCACGCCGCCTTTAACATTAAGTTTTATCTCTTTTGTTATGCTTTCCTTATCCTCTCTTGCCAAATCTTTAATCATGCCCCTTATATCCGAAAATGCCGTTTTATCGAAAACATCTTTATAATGAAGGTTGACGGACTTTTTAGAATTTAAGTCAAACATATTCTCGGCGGCATTATTTATGTTTCTGATTTTACCGGTCTTGTCTATGGCGATGACGCCGGCATGAATATTTTTAAGAATTATTTCCATATATTTTCTTCTTCTATCTATTTCTTCGTTAACCTTTCGCAAATCAAGATTCGCCTTTTCTATCACCTGCTTATTTTTACTTAAATCCTTAGCCATAACATTAAAAGAATCTATAAGCATCCCTATCTCGTCGTCTGCACCGGCGGGAACCGAGGTATCAAGATTCCCGGCAGCCACCTTTTTGGTTCCGTCCACCAAATCTATTATAGGTTTTGTTAATTTTTTTGACAGGTAAAATCCCACCCATAAAGAAATAAATAAAATAATAAGGGTAAATATGGAAAAAAATATAAGATATGTCGTTTCCATAGGGTTTTTCATGAACCGTATCTGCGAATATTCTTTATAAAAATTGGAGAGCCAGTATGTCTTGCGGACAATACTTCCGTTTCCGCCCGCATTATGTTTATGGTAAAATCTTGCGATGTCGATTGCGTAATCCATTGCCTTTTCTATTTTTGGGGCATACCACTTGTTGATAATATTGGCGGCAAAACCGGTTGCGACTATTACGATAAACATAAACACGGATGGAACGAGAGAGACTATCACGAACAAAGAAACCAGCTTTGTCCTTAATTTTGCCCCCGTAACCTTCATTTTTCTTTCTATAAGGAGTTTGATTACATTCCTTATGACCAGAAAGAGCATAAATAAAAACAGGATTACGGTTATATTTATATAAGCGTAAACGATAATCTTGGATGTTAAGGATGTATTCGTAAAAGAAATCATCCTGACTTCCGCAAAGGTTGAGATTATTATCATAAATACCGTTATGATTATAAATATAATCTCTCTTCTTATCCTAATTTTTTCGATCGATTTATCCTTGTCTTTCATCTTGTATCTGGATGAGCTTCGCTGTACTTCGTTTCCCGCCGTAGCGGGTTGGGACACCAATTGGTGAAAAAATAAATTTAATAAATAAATTTAAGGCTGTATGTATTTGTGGTCATCAGGAAATAACCGGTAAAAAACGGGATATAATTAAGAGGAAACGGGATATGGAATGTGCCTAAAACTCCTCTTATAGTTATCTCGTATTTGCCGCCCTGCCTGAAATTTCTTTTGGCCCGTATGGACAGATTTTGCACCCGGGACATGTAGGACAAAGCGCCGTCGAATGACCTCGCTATTAATCTTTTGCCGAATTTACCCATGTAATTATATCTTATAATGAAATAATTATTCAGCTCGTCGTATTTTATGGAATTTACTAAAACACGGTCGTATAAAACCCTCCCGCCCGGAAGCGAGCGCACCTTGACATAAAATCGGAATTTGACGGGAAACCCGCTTAAAATAGCTTTTTTTAAGTCTTCGTTAAAAGCGCTGCTTACTTTAAAATATAAAATAACGCCGTTTTTATTATAGGATGTTACTATTACATCCGAGATTTTCGGCATCCCGAAAGCTTTCAGGGGGAAAAATAAGACGGCGGCGAAAATCGCCGGAAACATAAACTTAATTAAAAACGGCATAGCCTTTTCCTTTTTTTTCATCCTTAATCCTGCCTTAATCATTTACCTTAATCCTGCAATAGAAAATATTTAGATGTTTTTTTATATGTAAATACTGGATTCCCGCTTTCGCGGGAATGACACCCTTTGGGTTAAAACCTCAATCCCCGAATAGTCCCAACCCGCTTCAGCGGTAATCCATACAAATGTCATTCCCGCGAAAGCGGGAAAGTTTCTTTGAAACTTCACGAGGCTGAAAGCCGAGAGCGAAGCGATAATCCAGAAAATAAATTTATATTCCATGATTAAGGATTTACTTAAGATAGATTTTATTGTATCATAAAAAATATGAAAGTATTAGTATTAGGTTGCGGCACTTCGACAGGCGTTCCGTTAATCGGCTGCAATTGCGAAATTTGCACCTCGGCCGATCCGAAAAACAAAAGACTAAGGCCGTCGATTCTCGTGTCGGAAAATAATCTGAATATTTTAATCGACACCCCTCCCGATTTACGAACCCAGGCGCTCGGATTCGATGTAAAAAACATCGATGTCGTCCTATATACCCACACCCACGCGGACCATCTTTTCGGAATAGACGATTTAAGGATGTTTAACTATATTAAAAAAGCCCCGATACCCATATATGCCTCCGAAACCGCGATTCATTTCATCGAAAATAAATTCGATTATATATTTAAAGAAAAAACGCTTTCAAGCAAGCCTAACCTTACGCCGAATATATTAAAAGACAGAATTGAAATTAACGGGTTAAGCATAACGGCTGTACCCGTTTATCACGGCAACGATATAATAAACGGGTACAGAATAAACGATTTTGCGTATATTACCGATGTTTCGAAAATACCGGAAACATCTTTTAAATTATTAAACGGTTTAAAGGTATTGATGATTGACGCGCTGAGATACAAACCGCATCCGACGCACCTATCCATAGACGAAGCGATAACCGTTTCCAGAAGAATAAAGCCCGTTAGAACTTACTTTACGCATATGGGACACAATGTGGGTTACGAAGAAATTAAAAAATACGACGCAAATGGGAATTTTATACCCGCCTATGACGGGTTGACCTTCGAGGTATAAATACCGCGCCCTAACCACCCAAACCCAGATTTAGAAAATATTTATCTTTAATTTTGCAATAGAAAATATTTAGATGTTTCTTTTATATGTAAATACTGGATTCCCGCTGAAGCGGGTTGGGACGATAAGGGAATTTAAACTTTAACCCAACGGGTGTCATTCCCGCGAAAGCGGGAATCCAGAAAATTAAACTTCTATTGCAAAATCAAAGTTTATATATTCCAATGTTAAGTAAATCTGGATTACCGCCGTAGCGGGTTGGGACACCCCGGGAATAGATGCATCGGTTAATCTATGTCTGCCATAAGATATGCGGCAAATAATAAAAATATAATATCTGCCATAAACGCGGCTAAAAGCGGATTTAGCTGGGAGGACTCCCCGAGCGACATGGCAATGGAATTAACAATCCACCATGTAAATGCAAATACGATGCTTATTCCTATCGCAATAGGCGTGCCGCCTTTCTTTTCCAGCAATAATCCAACGGAAATGCCGATAAGTATAAGAATCAGGTTTATTACCGGGTAGGATAATTTGGAATAAAAAC
>JAJYQZ010000169.1 GCA_021794335.1 bacterium | reverse complement strand
ATATGTAAATACTGGATTCCCGCTTTCGCGGGAATGACGATAAGGGAATTTAAACTTTAACCCAACGGGTGTCCCAACCCGCTTCAGCGGGAATCCAGAAAATTAAACTTCTATTGCAAAATTAAAGATATTAATTGGGCTTGTATTAATTCAAAAAAATCTCTGGAACGCCCCTCCTCCCGTACCTCTTGCTCCTGCCCCCTTTCACGATTGTGCAACAATATCGTGTAAGACAAGATGAAGGGGTTAAGCCGGATATAAACGATAATAATCACAAAGTCGTTTTATTATAAAAATTCATAGCCGGAGTATTATTACTTTGAGGCAAAATAATTGCCCCTACGTGCTCTTTTTTAATCTCATCTGCCGATTTGGACAATTCCATTTGTTTTAATTGACTTTCGATATACCCGAGGTTTTTTAAATTTGCGGCGTCTTCCTCCGCTATTAAGGTTAAAACCGAACTCTGATACGAGTAATAATTGGTGCTGCTATTTAATGCCCCGCTTGTTATTTCATTCATAAATCCATCCCCTTCAAGCTCGGCTTTGTGAGCCCTTGCGGCAGAAACGCCCGCATTGTAAAGATTTGAAGATGCCGCATCAATCACAAATCCGTTTACCGGGTCAGTGCATCCCGCCGTGTAATTTCCTTTAGAGTCAAAATAATAACCGTTGTCGTAGGAAGCGCAATTTACAGCCGGATTAATGTTTCCGCTGTTTCCGTCCGCATTATAAACAGCTCCGCCTGTAAACTGCCGCGATTCGTTTTCAAGACTGCTTCTATTTAATGCCCCCGTGCCCGGCTGTGAGGCGCCGGAAATAAAATCCTGAGGGTTATAGGAACCGCTTTCGTTATTAAGGTTTTGAAATTCCGACCCTTCTATATTAATATCGGAAAGCAGATTTTGGGGCGAAGAGGCATAAACATCGCTTTGCGTTAATTCCTGCGGAATCCGGGCAAAAGCAATATTTATTTGATTGTTCAAATTATTAACATTATTTACGGCATTTTCGACCGAATTAACCAAATGCCCCAATTTATCATAATTAATTATGATATTTTGATACTGCTCCTGCATTTTTGACACGTCCGCCGTCAGCTTATCTACGGTTGCCATTGCCTCGGACATGCCCGGTCCCGGATTAAAAAGCGGTCCGCCGGAGGCTCCGGGGGCATAACCGAGCGTTCCCGCAAGACCCTGCAAAGCCGAAAAAGCGCCGCCTGCCGAAGTCTCAACGGACTGAATCTGGGCGGAAACAGCGCCGATGTCCGGCAGCGGAAGCCCCATTCCGTAAGCCGCCCCTAAGTATAAGATCGTAGCCGTTATGAAAGGAATTAAAACTTTTAAATAAAAAACATATTTTTTATTTTTATTTTTTTGCATAATTTGCTTTTACCGTGTTTACCCCTTAATTTTGCAATAGAAATTTATTTTCTGGATTATCGCTTCGCTCTCGGCTTTCAGCATCTCCGGCACGCAAAGGCGGCGTGCGCCTTTCAACGCGTGCCTCCGATATGTGAAGTTTCAAAGAAACTTTCCCGCCGAAGCGGGTTGGGACAATATGAGGCTTTAACATTTCACCCAACGGGTGTCATTCCTGCGAAAGCAGGAATCCAGTATTTACATATAAAAGAAACATCTAAATATTTTCTATTGCAAAATTAAAGTTTACCGTGTTAACTTTGTAAATTATTGCCGAATTTCCGCCTTCTTCCTGGCGGCATTTGAGGCTGCGCTATCAACCGTTATCCCGTACGGGCCGTTTGGATAATTTTCTGCCAGTATATAAAGTCTTTCTTTTAGGGATTTATCGGGATATGCTGCCATAATCTGCCGTTCTATCTCTTCATCGTCTGAGGATTTACAGCACAGCCAGTATTCGAAAGGATCGGGCTTATTCCTGATTACGGCCGAATCTTGCCCGAATTTTAAAAAATATTCGGCATAATGCCCCTTTACGACCTTAAGATTTTTTACAATTTCTATCTCTTTTTCATTGAGTCCGCAAAATTTTAAATCGTCCCCATCCACATCGCCGTCCAATTGGCAAAATATCTTAACAGTGGAATTTTCTATTATACTTTTACCGACATTTCCGGCTTTTAAAATGTCCCTGGGCTCCTGGGTTACGCTCCACACCATAGACCCCCATTTGGCGGATGTTTTATAAAGATGCGTTATAAGCTCCGCTATTTTAGGGTCATTCATAAATTCCCAGCATTCGTCGTAAAAGAAAAAAACCTTAGCCGATTTGTCGTACATTTTTTTAAACGAAATATTTTTTATTATCGCAAATACCACTTTTTGCAGGTCTTCATGCCCTTTTAATTTTTGCAAATCAAATATGACTATCTTTTTACCTGTATCTATTCCCCCCTTCCTGTTTAAAATCATGCTGTAGGGCGAAGATATATCCGTCCATTGAAATAGATTTTTCCCCATTTCCATTGCCCTTTTTTTATCCTCTATATCTCTTCCCTCGTTGTAATCAAATAATACATTGTTAATGTCCGAAATTACCGGCATATCGCCGTCATCGTTTATCTTGTCGTACGATGCCTGAA
>JAJYQZ010000134.1 GCA_021794335.1 bacterium | reverse complement strand
TTAACCGTTCCAAAAATAGAGGCAAAAACGCCGCCTCTTTCAATGTCGGCAACCAAAATTACGGGAATGCCGTAAAGTTCGGCAAAACCCATATTTGCAATGTCAAATTTAAACAGATTTATTTCTGCAGGACTTCCCGCGCCTTCAAGTATTATCAGGTCGTTATTCCGGGCTAAAAACTCAAAATTTTCTTTAGCTTTTTTAAGGAAATAATTCTTTTTCTTGTTATAATTATTAAAATCCATATTCCCATGGAACTTTCCCTCCACGATTAAGTGCATATTATAATCGGACGAGGGTTTTATTAAAATAGGATTTATCTGCCTCACAGGACTTTTAAATGCCGCTTCGGACTGAACAGCCTGAGAAGTCGCAATCTCAAAGCCGTCGTCCGTAACAAAACTGTTTAAAGACATATTTTGGGATTTAAAGGGGGATGAATTATAGCCTTCCGTCGAAAAATACCTTAAAAAACCGGTCGTCAAAGCGCTTTTTCCCGCGGAACTTGTTGTTCCCTGTATCATAAAACATTTGGCTTTGCCGAAAAAATTAATATTTTTCATTCAGTCTCACGAAGTCCTGCAGAACTTTCTTTTAGCGGGTTTAAATCTTGATTGACAACTTTCAGAAACGCATTTACCACTTTTGGATCAAATTGAGTTCCCGAATTTTTTTTCAGCTCGTCTAACGCAGCCTGAAGAGGAAGAGCTTTTCGATAAGGCCTATCGGTAGTCATAGCGTCAAATGCGTCGATAACGGCAATTATTCTTGAAATAATCGGTATATCTTCGCCTTTTAGTTTATCGGGATAGCCGTTGCCGTCATATCTTTCTTGATGGTGCAATATCTCGTTCGCGATAGGGGTTAAAAATTTTATCTTTTTTAGCATATTATACCCTATCTCCGGATGTTTTTTCATTTCCGCGTATTCCTCATCCGTTAGCTTTCCCTGTTTATTTAATATCGAGTCTTTTATCCCTATCTTGCCGACATCGTGGAGCGCTGCCGCGTATCTTATATTTTTAATCTCGTTTTCGCCTAAACCGAGCTCTCTGGCAACCTCTATTCCGTAATTAATCAATCTGTCGCCATGCGTTCTTGTGTATGCGTCTCTCGCCTCAATGGCTTCGGATATCGAGTTTATAGCGCCAAAATGGGTTTCTTCGATATAATCCACCATCTGCGCATTCGAAATCGCAACCGAGATTATGCCTGCAAGGCTGGATATAAAATCCACGGCTTCAACCGAATAATTAATTTCTTTGGCGTCAAAAAGAAATATTATTCCCAGAAAATCTTTATCCGTCTTAATAGGTATTGTAAGAAATGTCTGTTTATGAATATTTTTAAACATACGGCCTTCCGGGTTATCTTTGCCCTGCTTATAATGAACTATGGCGGGGTAGCTAGTGTTTAAAATTTTTAAGCAGGAATATTCTTTTAATTTAAAAGAGGCCTTAATGTTTTGATGTTCTTCTATTGCGTAACTTTTGAATAATTTAAGGGTTATATCAAGTAAATAAGGGCACTCAACGCATTTCTGCAATATTTTGCTTTCGGGCGGACATTTTACAAATGGACATTCGAAATTGGCAAGGGTATAACAATTTATGGAGCCGCCGTAAATTGAACATCCCTTCATATTACAGTTAAAAAATTCATAACAGGGCAAGATTTGCGCTTCATCCTTAAAATAGACCAGAGACATACTTGTATTGGTGAAGCTCATCAATCTTTTAACGGAATGGTCGAGAACGCTGGCAAGGTCCAAAGATGAGGAAACAAGCCTCGAAACCTCAAGCAGATTTTCCACCTTCCTGCTTTCCTCTTTTTGCCTTAAGTATAAGAAATTCGCATTTTCGTATAAGGTGAGACTGTATATAAAAACCCCGCCCATTAAGGCTATAAATTTGGCTATTTCAATCTCTTCTTCGGTAAATTCGTACGGGGTTCCCGTATATACATTTAGAACGCCTAAAACCAATGAACCCGCATATATAGGTACGCTTAAAATAGAAGCCATTCCCGAAAACTGCTTTTCCAATTCATAATATATACCCGATAAGTCGAACTTGAGGTCTTTGCTTATTAAGGGTTCTCCGTTTTCCACGACAGAACCTATAATTCCTTCTCCAAGCATTACTTCAAAATCCTTTTGTAAAAATGCGCCATCCCGATAAAATTTAATGCATTTTACGGTTTCGGTCTCCTCGCTGAGCATAAATATGGTAACAAGATTACACTTTATAAAGGTGTCAGCCGTAATGGCTATTTTTTCATAAATCTCCTCAATCGAACTTTTAGAAATAAGGTCTTTTGAAATAAAATAGGCAATATCCGGATATTCTACCATCGTTAAATAAATTAAGTTTTTCTAATGTTCCATTTAAATTATCCTTAATTTTGCAATAGAAATTATATAACTTTTGGATTCCCGCTTTCGCGGGAATGACAGTGCTTCGCGGGAATCCAGTCTTTTAACCCAAATGTTGTCATTCCCGCGAAAGCGGGAATCCAGTCTTATTAAGCTGCTAAAATCTATTTATTGATTTCTATTGCAAAATTAAGG
>JAJYQZ010000299.1 GCA_021794335.1 bacterium | reverse complement strand
GTCGAAAATACATATAACGCTTTAGGGCAAATGCGCGCCGTCAATGTTGTTATGAAAATGAGATAAAAGAGGGCAATTAAGATGAAAAAATTAAAGTTTCAAAGCAAACTCGGTAAAATTGGCTTTAAATTAATATTTATAACATCGCTGTTTTTGGTTTTTTTTATATGTTCACAGGCTGACTCTTTTGCAAGTTCGGGCGGCAATAATCCTAATAATCATCAAACGGTTAAAAAGTTTTTTGTCGATCCCTCGGACATGAGGGTTAGTTTTGATTTTCAAAACGCAAGCATTGTAGATGTAATTAGAATGATAGCAAAGGTTTCAAATATGAATGTTTTAATCGGTTCCGATGTCAAAGGAACCGTAACTATGAAAATGCGCAATGTTCCGCTTAAAGATATATTGTCGGTTATAATGGAAGCGTACGGGCTTGGAATGGTTAAAAAGGATGGGATTTATTATATAAATGCGTCCGGGACGATAGCATCGGTCGTTTCTGCGGAAAAAAGAGCAAAAGCTATTTCCCAGCCGAAGATAACCAAAATTATCCCTATAAATTATGTAAGCGCAACCGGTCTTATGCCTAAGGTTAAGACCATGCTCAGCCCCGAGGGAAATGTTATGTACGATAAATCCCTTCATGCCTTAATTATTTCCGATATCGAAGAAAATGTCGTAAAGGCGGTAAGCCTCATAAAAAGACTCGACAAAAGAACCCCCGAGGTTATGATTATTGCCAAAATGGTGGAGGTTAGTAAAAATTATTCTAACCAGTTGGGGATTAACTGGAACGGAAGCTATCTGGGCGCCTCTCCGACCTCTGTGCTGCCCGCCTTCTCGAAATATGCGGGAGGCAGAACAACGGCTTCTCCCGCGGGTCCGGGTCTCAGTCCTACGCTTACGACTCAAGCGTCTCCAGGAACTTTTTCCGTGGGAATATTAAACTCGGCTGTCAGCATAAATGCGACGCTTGAGGCTCTTGAAAGTTTATCGAAGGCAAAATCTATCGCATCTCCGAAGGTTGTCGTTCTTAATAATCAGGCTGCGACAATAGAAAAGGGTCAGACGCTTTATCTGCCCGGCGTAGCGGGAGTCGGCGCAACCGCCGCTCCGCAGGCCATTACCGCGCAAATTTCCCTGCAAATAACGCCTCATATTATGGCTGATGGAAATGTTAAGCTTGTTATAAATTCTACAAACAATACGGTTGCGCCGCCGGTTTCGGGCGCGCAGGCAACGCTCGACACCGAAAGCGCAAATTCTACGGTTATTATTAAAAATGGGCAAACAGTCGTTATAGGCGGAGTTTACCAGATGAACAAAACGGTGACTAATAACGGAATTCCCGGATTAATGAGCATCCCTCTTCTGGGCTGGCTCTTTAAATCTCAAAACATAAGCTATTCCAAAGATGAATTATTGATATTTATTACTCCAAGAATTATAAAGAGCTGATTATTTCTTAAAAAAGATGTTATAAAAAAGGGGTCTGATTTGAAATCAGACCCCTTTTTTCTTTCTGGATTCCCGCTTACGCGGGAATGACTTTGCGGGTATTTAGCTTTTCACCCAACGGGTGTCATTCCCGCGTAAGCGGGAAAGTTTGGGATAAACTTCACGAGCACGAAGTGCGAGAGCGAAGCGATAATCCAGAAAATAAATTTTCTATCGGCAATTTTGAGTATAATATTGCGGTTGCTAAAAATGAGGTTTTTTTGCTAAAATATAGCAATGTTGATTGATGTTCAAAATTCAAAGGATAAAAGAGGAATAGCCATAGACAAAGTCGGCATAAAAAACCTCAGTTATCCGATTGCCGTTCTTGATAAAAAAAAATCCCTTCAGCATACCATAGCCCATATAAATATGTATGTTGATCTTCCCCATTACTTTAAAGGCACCCATATGAGCCGCTTTCTCGAGGTTTTAAACGAATACAGGGGAGAAATAAGCATCGTCAAATTTCCGGATATTTTAAGAAAAATTAAAAAAGTTTTGAACGCCGGTTCGGCTTCGGTTGAAATGGAATTCCCTTATTTTATCGAAAAAGCGGCGCCGGTCAGCAGAAAAAAAAGCTTAATGGAGTATGTTTGTTATTATAACGGCACGATAAAAAATAAAGTGCGGAATGATAAATCAGAAAAGGTGTCAGATTTTAAATCTGACACCTTTTCTGCGGGTATTGAGGAAAGTGAAGAAAGCGTTATTAAAATCGGCGTTAAGGTGCCTATTAATACCCTGTGTCCATGTTCTAAGGAAATATCGAAATACGGGGCGCATAACCAGAGGGGCGTCGTTTCGGTTTCCGTCGAATTTAGCAAATTGATATGGTTTGAAGATATAATAGAAGATGTGGAATCATGCGCAAGTTCTCCGATATATTCGCTTTTAAAAAGGTCGGACGAAAGGTATCTGACGGAACATGCTTATGAAAATCCGAGGTTTGTCGAGGATGTGGTCAGGTGCGTGGCAGGAATACTGAAGAAAAATAAAAATATTAAATGGTTCAGAGTCGAGGCGGAAAACTTTGAAAGTATTCATAATCATAACGCTTACGCGATGATAGAGGGAT
>JAJYQZ010000192.1 GCA_021794335.1 bacterium | reverse complement strand
GTAAAGATAGACAGAGGTATTATTGTCGATAAAACAATGATGACAAGCGTAAAAGATGTTTACGCCGGAGGGGATGCCGCAGTTATTTACGATGTTATTAATAAACGCCCGAACATTATCGCTATTGTTCCGCTCGCGTGCGAAGAAGGAAGGGTGGCGGGCACAAATATGGCGGGGGTTTACAGGGAATATCCCGGAGGGATGGGGTTAAATTCGGTTGAAATATACGGATTGCCTATAGTAACTATAGGCCTTACAAATCCTGCCGACGAGTCGCAAAAAGTATATATTTTTCAGGACGGCGAAAAGGTATATAGAAAGCTTGTTTATGACGGAGAGGTATTAGTCGGGGCAATTTTACTCGGAGATATTGCCGGAAGCGGAATATTATCGGCTATTATAAGGCAGGGGTTAAAATGCTTCAAATATAAAGATGAATTTTTAAACGGGAACATATATTCCTTCGTTATCGATAACGAATTCGAAATATATAATATAAACGAAGGGTATGCCATAAGGGGTGATTTTGAAGACCTGCCGGAGTTTTCAAGAACAAATTGGAGATAAGGTTTATGGACGAAAATAGCGCAAGCTTTGACAATAAAACGGGACTCCGCATAATAATAGAACAATTGCTGTTAGAGGTCAGGGATGTCAGCGAAGAAGATTTCGGCAAATGGTACGAAAAAAAGAGGAAAGTTTTTAACATAGGAATTAGAAAAGCACCTACAAAAGAAGAATTTATAAAATACCTTAATTATGCCGTGAGCTTATATCCGCAGGACAATACCGCAAGCTTTCCTAATTAATATTTATTTGCTGTTTATCATATAAAATGAAGAATTGTCATTCCCGAAAAAGCGGGAAAGTTTCTTTGAAACTTCACGAGGCTGAAAGCCGAGAGCGAAGCGATAATTCATATAAAGAATTAATCCTTTATTCATTACTTATCATATAAAATGGGAAATTGTCATTCCCGCGAAGGCGGGAATCCATATATAGGAAGTTCTATTCTTGCCCCCATGGCCGGGATAACAGGCTATCCTTTCAGGAAAATGGCATTAAAATACGGGGCGGAATTTTGTTTTACCGAAATGATAAGCGCTGACGGTTTTTTGCATAACGACAGAGGGACGCTGGAACTGCTTAAAACCGGAAACGACATAGATAAAACCGGGATCCAGCTTTTTGGAAGCAACCCGGTTATTCTGGCTCAAGCCGCAAAAAAGGCGGCCGATAACGGTTTTAAAGTTATCGATGTGAATATGGGGTGTCCCGTCAAAAAGGTTGTGAAAACAGGGGCGGGCAGCGCAATTTTGAAAGATGTAAAGTTGTTTTCCCTTATAGTTAAAGCCGTCAGGCAGGCAGTTAAAGATTCTATCTTTACGATTAAAATCAGAAGCGGATTTGATGAAAATTCGGTCAATTTTTTGGAAATCGGTAAAACTGCGGAATTATACGGCGTCGATGCGGTATTTTTTCATCCGAGGACAAGGCCGCTTATGTTTGGAGGAGCGGCAGACCACTCGCTGACAAAAAAGCTTAAGGAAGAAATTGCTATTCCGGTATATGCAAGCGGCGATATTTTTACCGTAAATGACGCCTTGAGGATACAGGATTTTACCTCTGCCGACGGAATTATGTTTGCAAGGGGCGCAATCGGCAAGCCGTGGATATTTACGGAATATTTGAACGCGGGAACGCTCCCGGAAAAAATATATTTAATCGATATTAAGCTAAAAACAGACATAATTATAGAGCTTATGGAAGAAATGAACCTGTTTTACGGAAAAGAAAGAGGGCATAAGCTCATCAGGCCTCATCTGTACAGTTTTTTAAGGGGATTTAAGGGATCAAAGGGTTTAAGAAGCGGGGTCAATAATGCCCAAAATGAAAAAGAATTGGTAAGCATATTGAAAACGATAACAGACGAGAGTGATTTCGCCTGAAACTAATGTTATAACCTAAGATTATGGCAAAAAATAACGCAAATATTAATAACGCGGAAAACCCCCCTAAAATCGTTTCGTTTATCGCCAAATCGGGTACGGGCAAAACTACCTTAATCGAAAAGATAATAAAAATACTTGCGGAAAGGGGTTACAAGGTTTCATCCCTCAAGCATACCGACCATGATTTCGATGCCGATATTCAGGGAAAAGACTCATGGAGGCATAAAAACGCGGGCGCCTACTCGACTATGCTTCTTTCGGAGAAAAAAATGGCGTTTTTTAGCGATGTAAAAGAGGCGGAAAAGCCGCACGGAGTTAAAGATATTGTCTTAAAATTTTTCGCCGGTTCCGACATAGTTATAATAGAAGGATTTAAAGATTTAAACATACCCAAGATAGAACTTTTGAGAAAAGAAATTTCTCCGGATATGGATATTAAATATAAAAACGACCCTAATTTGATTCTTGTTTGCGGGGACAATTTTATTAAAGATTTAAAAGTGCCCCAAATAAATATAAACGATGCCGAAAAGATTGCGGATTTCATTGAAAAAGAGATAATAGGCGTTTAAATACCATGAATCCCGTAAGCCTTTTTAATTTATTGGAAAAATTTTTAAATAACGGAAGCGG
>JAJYQZ010000106.1 GCA_021794335.1 bacterium | reverse complement strand
TTGAAACTACCGCATAAATAACGCTTGGTCTTTCGGCGGCCGCCGTCAGCGCCGCCGCGGCTCCGGTGCTTGCTCCGAAATAGCCAAATTTTAGTCCATTTATCGGCGGTTCTTTAATGAGCCAATCCGTAACGCCTATAAGCCTCTCCCCAAGAAGCTCTATGTTGAACCGGTATTCCCCGGAATAATTATCGATTTTTTCCTCTTCCGCCGTAAGGAGGTCGAAAAGGAGAGTTCCGAGGCCGTTTTTATTTAAAATTCCCGCCACGTGCATATTCCTTGGGCTAAATCTTCCGCTCCCGCTGCCGTGGGCAAAAATAACCAGCCCTTCGGCTTTTTCGGGAATTTTTAAATTACCGTATATATTTTTACCGTTTATATGCATTAAAATCTCTTTTGTTATCGGCAGAGAATCATTATTTTTCATGGCATATTCACCGGATTTTAAAAACATAAACCTCTTACTTAAAGTATATGCCTATAAATATTAAAGTCAAATATTCGTAAAATTATACTTTGTGATATAAGTCAATTTATTAATTTTAAGAAAAGATTTAAAATTATTATGTATGGATATAAAAATTGCAAATCCTAAATTAAATAATTAATATTAAATTGCGGAGCATAAATGAAAACGATAAACGACATATTTTTAAATTACCTGTCTTCGTTTAAAGATACCTTTAATAACGAAGGGCCGGTTAAATCTTTTTTAGAATCGTGGCTCTGTCTCACGTTAGCCGCGCAGATTAACATCGGCAAACATTCCTATAAAAACAAAAACGATAAAGATAAATTAGAGTTTTTATTCAAGGACTATAAAAATATAATTGCCGCATTGCTTGACGAAAAAGAAAATAAAAGCAGGCTTAAAAATATTCTCGATATTACGGAATCCGGCTGTCCTATACTGATAACAAAGTTTGACGATGTCAAGGATGTGCTCAATAAAACCGAAAAGATGAGCCATTTGGCGGATAAAGAATTGGATTATTTTATGGATTGCATTGTAAGCCTGATTCATCTGGGCAAGAACAAACTGTTCAGGTCTTTCAATATGGATTCAATAGCCGAAGATTACGGCGATTATGATATATTATTCTGCAAAAATGCGTCCATGCTAATACGAACTATTATAGAGGCCGTCATTCAACCTGTCGGCAATTAATCTTCTTAAATCTTTAAGGGGTTAATTTCTGAGCATATCGATTTGACAAATTAAAATTATATGATAATTAAATATATATTACTGATGGTAAATTAATCAAAGGTTTGCATATTGCTATGAAATCGATGATGTTAACGAAAATATCGGATTTAAAAACAAATAAAATGCCTCTATCTCCGGTAGAAACAGAAATCCCGAAAATTAATAAAAATGAAGCGCTGATTAAGGTAAGCGCCTGCGCCGTATGCCACACCGAATTGGATGAAATCGAAGGGAGAATACGTCCTATTAATCTTCCGGTTATTCCCGGGCATCAAATAGTAGGCAAAGTTGTAGAGACGGGCAGTGAAGTAAATAGGCTCAGAATAGGGGACAGGGTAGGGATAGGCTGGATTAATTCAGCCTGCGGTAAATGCGAATATTGCAAAAGCGGGCTGGAAAACTTATGCGCCGATTTTGTCGCTACGGGTAAAGACGTGAACGGCGGTTATGCGGAATATACGAAAATAAATGAGAACTATGCCGCAATTATACCGGAAAATTTTACGGACGAAGAGGCTTCGCCCCTTTTATGCGCCGGTGCCGTAGGATACAGGGCTTTAAAATTATCCGGAATTAAAAACGGAATGAATTTAGGTTTTCTTGGATTCGGAGCTTCTAACAATTTAGTTTTAAAAATAGCTAAATCTGTTTTTCCGAATATAAAATTGTTTGTTTTTGCAAGGTCTGAAAACGAAAGAAAACATGCTTTGCGGCTTGGCGCGAACTGGAGCGGAGATATTAAGGAGATTCCGCCGGAAAAATTACATTCGGTTATAGATACTACGCCGGTCTGGATGCCCGCAGCGGAAGTTATGAAAAATATAAGACCCGGAGGGCGTCTTGTTATAAATAATATAAGAAAGGAAGACTTAGATAAAGATTATCTTATAAATATAGATTATTCCAGGGATTTATGGATGGAAAGAGAGATAAAGTCTGTTGCAAACGTTACGTTTGCCGATATCGAGGAAGTCTTGCAAACAGCGTCAAAGTATAATATAAAACCCGAATTTCAACTTTATGAATTAAATGAAGCGAATACAGCCTTAACAGAAATTAAAAATAAAAATATTTCGGGCGCTAAAGTTTTAAAGATTTCTTAATTATGCCGCTATAAATGTTTCACGTGAAACATTTATAGCGGCATATATTTGCCGTTAATGCGAACAACCAGCGTTATGATGTCTATCGTGGGATGAACAGGTATGCCCGTATTCAAAAGTCGAGAAGTTATTTTTTTTGCTGTCCTCCAGTATATCGGAAATTAAACTTTTATCGGTCTTGTAAACCTTTATATCGTTTCGTTCCAGATTCCTGATAGCCCCTTCTCCTATGCCGAAACAAACAACCGCATCGACATTTTTTCCGGCTATCGCGC
>JAJYQZ010000024.1 GCA_021794335.1 bacterium | reverse complement strand
TACCGTCGCGACCTGTTATTATTACGAAAAATTTGCCGCCTGCATAAAAAAGGATAATGTTTTCGCGTGCCAGTTTCATCCCGAAAAAAGCCACACCGGCGGTTTAACATTGTTAAAAAATTTTGCCCTAAATTATGCGGATTAAATTATTATGATGATAATACCTGCCGTCGATATATTGGGTTCAAAATGCGTGAGATTGACTATGGGAAATTACGACATTAAAAAGGAGTATGAACTTTCACCTTCCGAGGCTGCCGTTAACTGGCAGGAGACGGGGGCAAAGAGGCTCCATTTAGTCGATTTGGACGGCGCCAAATCGGGAAATCCGGATAATTTTGGCGTTATAAGGGATATTATAAAATCCGTAAAAATTCCCGTGGAGGTAGGCGGAGGAATCAGGGACAATAAAACGATAGAAAGCTATTTCGATACGGGCGCCTCTTATGTCGTTTTAGGCTCTATATTGTTTAAGGATATAGGTTCCGTAAGTTCGTCTTTGTTAAAATATAAAGGTAAAATAATAGCAGGAATAGATTTATATGATGAAAAAATCGCAATCTCCGGCTGGAGAGAGCTTATCGATATGCCGTTAATCGAAACCATAGACGGATTGAGGGACAATTACGGAATAGAAACCTTTATATTTACCGATATTAAAAAAGACGGGATGCTCTCCGGGGTTAATTTAGACCTTATACCCCGGCTTGCAAAATTAAATATAAGCCTTATAGCGTCTGGAGGCGTTTCCGCTTTAGACGATATTATTAAACTTAAAGAACTAAATCTTTCCAACCTCAAAGGGGTAATAGTCGGAAAGGCTTTATATGACGGAAGGCTCGATTTAAAAAAGGCAAATGCTTTATTATCATGATAGGTATAATATAAATACAATAAAAAATAAGGCCGAATAAATTTTTATGCTTGCAAAAAGAATAATACCGTGTCTCGATATTAAAAACAACGAGGTTGTTAAAGGCATCCATTTCGAGGATTTGCAAAGTGCGGGAGATCCTCTTGAGCTGGCAAAAAGATATAACGACGAGCTTGCCGACGAACTTATGTTTTTAGATATTACCGCATCGCACGAAAAAAGGAAAACAATCCTTGAGCTTGTCAGAAAGGTTTCGGAAAATATTTTTATTCCTTTCAGCGTCGGCGGGGGTGTTTCGGACTTAGAAGATATAAGAAATTTGTTAAACAGCGGGGCGGATAAGGTTTCGATCAATACGGCCGCAGTTCTTAATCCTGATTTGATAGATGTGGCGGCGAGGAAATTCGGTTCATCCACGATAGTTATAGCAATAGATGCAAAAAAGATAGGCGATGATTATGTAGTTTTCACGCACGGCGGAAGAAATAATTCTGGAATAGATGCGATAAATTGGGCAAAAGAGGTTTATAATAGAGGCGCGGGGGAGATACTTTTAACAAGCATGGATAGGGATGGGACTAAGAACGGGTACGAAATAAACCTTACTTCATCGGTCGTCAGGAATGTTAAAATTCCGGTGATTGCATCCGGAGGGGCTGCCGACGCCGGAGATATGGAAGAAGTCTTTGTTAAGGCCGATGCAAGCGCCGCTTTAGCCGCATCTATATTTCATTATGAAACTACCGGCATTATTTCCATAAAAAAGTATTTAAAATCAAAAGGAATAACTGTAAGATTATAACAGGATTAAAATTATAAAAGATTATGGATGAAAAAGAAAATAATTCAGGCGATATAACTTTCGATATTTTTAACGAGGAAACCATGGGCCTGTTTTTAAAAAAAATCGATTTTTCCAAACAGGGCGGACTTATTCCCGCAATAGCTCAGGATTATTTTTCAAAGGAGGTATTGATGCTGGCATTCATGAACGAAGAGGCGTTGAGAAAATCCGCCTCCAGCGGCTATGCCCATTATTTTTCGAGGTCGAGGAATAAACTCTGGAAAAAAGGGGAAACTTCAGGCAATGTTCAGGAGATAAAGGATATTTTTTTTGATTGCGATAACGACAGTATTTTGCTTAAGGTAATTCAAAAAGGCCCCGCCTGCCATACGGGACATAAAACCTGTTTTTATTCAAAAGTAAATAATAAGCTGATAAAAAGGGATTATCTTGAAAATAAAGATAAGGACGAAAAGGAGGATTGCAAAGAATTCTATTCGCTCAAATTAATTTTTGACCTTATAAAAAGCAGGAAGGATTCGGATCCGGATAAATCGTATGTGGCAAAACTATTGCAATCCGGTCCTGAGAAAATTGGAAAAAAGCTTCAGGAGGAATCGCTTGAGCTTATTTTATCCTCCATCTCTAAAAAAAAGGAAAAAAGCGGTATAATATACGAAGCAGCGGATCTAATGTTTTTTTATATGGTTTTTTTAGTGTTTGCAGGCGTTGATTTTTCTTTAATAATCGATGAGTTAAAAAGAAGGGAAGGAATTTCCGGCATAGATGAAAAAAATTTAAGATAAAAATTTATTGATTGACAAAGTAATAAAAAATATAAGATACTATATATAATATAAAAATATAAATAAAATAGGCGGATTGTCGATAAAAGGAGGCGAAATAAGCATTGTCTATCGTAAAAATTAAGGAAAAC
>JAJYQZ010000101.1 GCA_021794335.1 bacterium | reverse complement strand
TTTATGGGAATAATAAAAAATATTCGGGAAGAATTTTTATATTCCAAAATATAGAGGAGATAAAAAAATTTAAAAGATTAGCGGAATTAGGCGAAATGTCCGCAAAAATTGCCCATGAAATACGGAATCCGCTTGGTTCTATCGACTTGTTCGCTTCCATTTTGCAAAAAGAGCTTAACGACGAAGGACACAAAGAGATTGTTTCCAATATCGTATCCGCAGTCAAAAATATGAACGCCACGATAACGAATATATTGGAATTTTCTAAAGCGCTAAAACCTTCTATTTCGAGATATAACTTGCAGGCGATTATTAACAAATCTCTTATCTTCGCTTCATATCTCATAAAACAAAAAAATATTAAAATAATTAAAGAAACGGATGACGATTTAATAGTCGAGGTTGACGAAGATTTACTTAGCCGCGCATTTTTAAATATCTTAATAAACGCCGCCCATGCCGTTCCGGAAAACGGCGGAATAATAAGAATAATATCGCGTTTTAGCGAAGGAAATGCCAAAAACGGGGAGAGCGATTATGTTTGTATCGACTTTGAAGACAACGGGACGGGATTTTCAAAAGATATAATCCAAAACATTTTTAACCCATTTTTTTCGACTAAAAAAAGCGGCGGAACGGGCTTAGGATTACCTATCGCCTTAAATAATGTTATAATTCACGGCGGCTATATCAATGCGGGGAATTCACCCGCAACCGGCGGAGCAAAAATTAGCGTTTTTTTGCCGACTTTGGCATAAATATTGCACAGAAATTAACATATAAATTAAATTATAAAAATACAAATTAATAGGGAACGGTAAATTATGTTTGGTAAAATTTACGATATACTCGGCGAAAGTTTAAATGTGCTTAGCGACAGGCAAAATATAATAGCTTCCAATATCGCTAATGCCAATACGCCGGGATACAGGGCTAAAACCTTAAATTTTGAAGATGTTATGAGAAGCTTGGTGCCGTCAGAGTCGCTTTTGCCTATGAAAACAAATTCCGTAAAAGATTTATCAAACGGATACATATATGATGCCGCGCCTAACAGTTCCGGATTTATAAAGTCTTTTGTTCATAATCAAACGGATGAATCCATTCCTCCGCTGGATGGCAACACCGTCATTTTAAGCAAGGAAATGAGCGATATGGCATCTAACGCCATCAGATTTCAGGCGGTAGCGAACCTGATAACAAAGAAATTTAACATGTTAAATTACGCTATAACGCAAACTAATCCTTAATCGATTAGAAACAGAATTTTATATTATATAGCACACACATTTCCATCCGTATCAAAGACATGCTTTGATAAACACGGATGGAAATATCGATTATGCGGGAATGATGGCGGAAACTTTTTATTTATATACCTTAATTTTGCAATAGAAATCAATAAATAGATTTTAGCAGCTTAATAAGACTGGATTCCCGCTTTCGCGGGAATGACGATAATGGAATTTAAACTTTAACCCAACGGGTGTCCCAACCCGCTTCAGCGGGAATGACGATAATGGAATTTAAACTTTAACCCAACGGGTGTCATTCCCGCGAAAGCGGGAATCCAGAAAATAAATTTCTATTGCAAAATTAAAGATATAGCGGATTTCTGCCGGAGCGGAAGCGGGACATATAAACAATATAAAATAAACTAAGGTGAAATTATGGGCTTTAATGATTCTTTAAGTATTGCGGCACAGGGGCTTAACGCCGAAAGAATTAGAATGAATGTTATCGCTTCTAACCTTGCAAATATCAATACGGACGACGCGGGAAACGGACTGCCGTATATCAAAAAAGAGCCTCTGTTTAAAACGGTCAAGTTTAAAAACTACTTTGGCGTGGAGGTTGCAAAAATCGAAAACGCAAAAAATCCGTTTTCGGAAAAATACGACCCGGGCAGTCCGCTGGCAAACAAGGCCGGATATGTAAAAATCCCGAATATTTCATCTATAAGGGAGCTTGTGGATATGATATCGGCGACGAAGGCGTATCAGGCTGATGCGCAGGTTATAGCCGAGTCAAAAGCTATGTCTCAGGCATCGTTAAAAATTTGACGCTATGTCGGGAAAACTTGTGATATACTACTAATTGATATACTATTAATAAAATAGATTATTTTTAAATTTTAAGGAGCGATTTTATGTCAGCGATTATAATAAATAATGCAAACAATTTAAATCCCGGCTCTATTAAAGAACTTAACCCAAATAATATTGCCGGCGGCGCAAGCCAGGCCGCAGGTTCAAGCGACGGCGGTTCTTTTGCAAATACTCTTTTAAATTACATCGATAAAGTAAATAATCTTCAGGAGGGCGCCAATAATCAAGCATCGGCTATTGCAACGGGACAATCCTCGAATATTCATCAGGCAATGATAGATATGGAAAAAGCTAATAATTCTTTTGAGTTAATGATGCAGGTCAGAAATAAAATTATAACGGCATATAATCAAATTATAAATATGCAAGTTTAACCTTAATTTTGCAATAGAAATCAATAAATAGATTTTAGCAGCTTAATAAGACTGGATTCCCGCTTTCGCGGGAATGACAACATTTGGGTTAAAAGACTGGATTCCCGCGAAGCACTGTCATTCC
>JAJYQZ010000176.1 GCA_021794335.1 bacterium | reverse complement strand
TTCCAAGTAAAATTTATCATAATAGTTCCTCCTTCTTAAAATAAAGTAAGTCGGACATACATTAAGGCTTAGAAGGACATTTGGCGCTTATGCGCTTGCCGGTCGTATATACGGTAGCTTTCATGGAAAAACCGGGAGCGGTTGAAGTTTTTACAGTAGTCACGGTAGTCCCCTGGCTGGTAAAACTATCCGCCATAATTTTTGAAACGCCCTTGCTCGACATAGACCCCTTAGGCCCGTTGCATTTCATGGCCCAGTGGATAGTACCGTCCATATCGACATGCTCTTTAACCGCGCTGCATTTATAATCGGTTGGTTTAGCCGCATATGGTTTTGCATTTTGAGAACCGGGCTTTATACATTCCGTCATAGTAGTTACGGCAGAATGGTTCATAGGGGGTCTGCCCATTACCGACGGCATTAAAATAGTGCTTCGGAGGGTCATCTTCCATAGTCCTGGCGATAACCTGTTTGCCGCCCCTGCATTAACGGCAGCGGAAGAAGATGATGCGGCAGAACCGGTTTTTGACGACGAAGGCGCACCGCCTCCCTTACAGCCCGATAATGCGGGGATAAAAATAGAAACAATTAAAATTAAAAAAATAATGCTAAAGTGTTTTTTCATAAAAGCGACCTCTCTCCTTTAAATTTACAGTTAATAAAATAGAGTTTTATTTTATTGATTTAAATTTATCATAAATTTATAATATTATGCATAGCCCAAAAGTGGCGATACTAAAGATAATGTAAAATTATATCACGATATTATAAATTATCAAATTCTTTACAACTTTTTAATATTTTAAAAGCGATATAATAAGATATTATGAAGAGAGATTCATATTTTTCGGCGGCAAGGGATTCGATAGCTAAACGCATAAAACGCCTGTCGCTTATGCCGATTCCAATATCCGGGTACGTTGACATTGTATTCGACCTTGTTTCGGAGGCGATAACTAACAGCGAAGTTAAGGTAATGATTTTAAATCAATTAGGAACCAAGTTTATCTGGAAAAATATAGATTTTTCTAAATATGCCCCCCTTTATAATTTATGCTTCGATATGACGTTCGAAGAATCCGGGTTGCTTTCCCATACCGCCGTCAATTTATTAAACAAAACGGTATTGACTTTCGAAGAGGTTACCCACCCTAATTTTAACAATAGTTATGTATGCAATGAATTATATAAACCGGTAAATATTTACTATCTTTTGCTCACGATTTTAAGAAACGGCGAAGGGAAATGCGTCGGTCAATTTCCTCTTTTCAGACCTAAATCCATGCAAAATTTTACAAAAGAAGATGCTCTGTTCATGGAGAGTATTGCGCCTTATATCGCTTATGGAATATCTAAATCTTCGAGCGAAGATAAAGATTTTGCTTTTGCCTCTCCGCAAGATTCTAAAATTTCTTTTACAAAATTGCAGGAAGGGGAAACAGGTTTGATTTTAGCCGACAAAAAAGGAAAAATAGTCAGTCTAAACGATACGGCTAAAAACATTTTTTTTCAAATGGGACTGTTGGACGACCTCAAAAAAGAATCTATTGGAAAAAAGGGGGTGCCTGAACTCATAAGCTACATTAATTGTATTACGAAGAATATATTTTCGGGCGGTTGTCCAAAAAATACATTTCCTTTGAATATCTATACTTCGCCGTCGGGCATAAGCATAATGATGAAGGGCTATTTCATGGAAGAGGTATGCCCCGGGGCAGGACTAGTTGCCATAACATGCGAAAAGGTGCTGCGGGATGACTTTATCCAGCTTAAAAAAAGAATACGGCACAATCTATCCGAAAAAGAATTTGAAATTTGCAGGCTTATGCAAGAAGGATACAGGCAATCGGAAATTTCGGAAATACTGCATATTACAAGAAACACCCTCAAGACTCATACGTCTAATATTCTAGTCAAACTTAACTTGAGCGGAACGAAAGAATTAACAATATTTGCAAGAGGAATGTAATCCCGCGGCATTACGACGTTTGCAAATTTAATTTTATCCTGAACACTTTTTTCTTTCCGACTTTAAGGACGAACTCATCCGATTCCAGAGGAAGAACCACAAAACCGCCGTCTATCCTTATCTCGTTTACGGCTATGCCGTTTCCTCCACCCGCCGCGCTTTTATCCGGTCTTCGGGCTGTGTCTTTACCGGTATTATCAATTAAATCTATTTTCACGGCGCCCTGTTTTATAAGCCTTTTAGCCTCGCTATTAGATTCTGCGGCGGAGGCGGCGTTTATAAGCGGTAAAATCTGCACTATTATACCTTCTTTAGAGGTTTCTGTATATTTTTCGCAAAAATCCTGCCCGAGACTTAACGTTTCAATTTCTTCGGGATTAATTCTCTTCTGAAATTTTTCTTCAAAATATTTGCCTGCTTTATCGGCAGGCAGTTTGTCATAGTACCTTTCTACAATCTCCAGCGCAAGCCTTTTTTTAGCTATTATAGGATTTAAGCCTTTATCTAATTTTATTTTTAATTCCGTTAATTTTTCATTGGAAATATAACTCAACAACTCATAATATTTAATCATCATTTCATCGGATATCGACATTATTTTGCCGTACATTTCGTTAGGCTCGTCGGATACGCCTAT
>JAJYQZ010000143.1 GCA_021794335.1 bacterium | reverse complement strand
TAATCAGATTTTGCAAAGTTTATAAATTCTTTAATTTTTTTTGCCTTTTGGTTATAATACCCCGAAGGCTTTATAAATTCTCCTAATTTTCTTATATCCGCATCGTAAAGCGCTTCAAAGGATAAAAGATCGTTTGTCTTTAGATTGGCTATTGCTTTTTCTACATTTTTCCAGCTTGTATTCTGGGTCAGTATTGCGCCTATTATAACCTCAAAGTCCGATTCCGCGGGCCACCAGTTCATCCGCCCGAATTTGCCCCGCAGGATGTCATAAACATTTAATAAAATATCGCTTTTATTTTTGCTTAAACCGTTAACTATCCTGTCTGCCATCATTTAACTTATTTAAAAGTCCTGATTCCTTTAAAGATTTATTTAAAGTTTAATCATCTTTATTTTATTGCCGGTTAATTACTTTTATTTATATTTGCAAGCCCGATAATTTCATAAACGCTGTTAAACCCGTTTTCTATCAAATAAGCCCTTAGCCCCCCGGTTATTTCAGGGATTATTTTGGGATTTATAAACGAATAAGTTCCCACCGCAACCGCCGTAGCGCCGGCCAAAAAAAATTCCGCCGCATCTTCCCACGAGCTTATTCCGCCCATTCCTATAACGGGAATCCTTACGCTGTTATAAACATCGTTTACAAGTTTTAAGGCGACAGGCTTAACGGCGGGACCAGAAAGACCCCCAAAGCCCCTGCTTAATTTAAAACTTTTGGTTTTTATATCTATTGAAGCGGAAGGGATTGTATTTATTAAAGATATAATATCCGCTCCCGCTTTCTCGCAAACCTCTGCAATCAAAGAGATGTCGCTCACCATAGGGGGTAATTTTACTATCAAAGGCAATTTGCCGCCCATAACTTCCTTTACGGATGAAACCAGCTCATAAACAATCTCGGGATCGGATCCGAAAGACCTTCCGCCCTCTTTTATATTGGGACATGAAATATTTGCCTCCAGAGCGCTAACTCCCTGAAGCCCCGATAACTTTTCCGCAAGCAGAACGTACTCCTCTACACTTTTTCCAAAAAAATTTACAATTACAGGCTTGCTAAAATGCCTTAAAAATGATAGTTTTTCATCCCTGAATCTTTCGAAGCCCACATTTTGAAGCCCGATAGAATTAATTAAACCGCAGGATGACTCGCAAATTCTCGGCATTTCGTTTCCTTTAGACGGATTTAACGAAATTCCTTTCGTAACAAGCGCTCCGAAATATGTATAATCTACAACATTTATAAACTCCTCGCCATACCCAAATGTCCCCGATGCCGGCATAACCGGGTAATCGAGTTTTAAATTTCCAAGTTTAACCGAAAGGTCTATATTTTGATTTTTATTTAAATTTTGCCCATGATTTTTTTCTCGGGAAGCTGTTTTTAAAACATCCTTGCTGCCGGTAAAGCCGTATAATTCGCAGGCATAAAAAACAGGGCCGTCTTGGCAAACTCTTTTATAAGCAAAATTTGAACCACCTTCGCCGGCATCGACGCACTTTACCGCGCATCCAAGACAAACGCCTATGCCGCATCCGAAACTTTCCTCCAAAGATAACTGTAATTTTTCTAAAAGTTCGGCTTCCCCAAACTTATCGACTAATGCCGAAAGCATCGGTTTGGGACCGCATGCATAAAACGAAACATTAAAATCTTCCGCTTTATCTTCACCCAAATATTCGCCGATATTTTGAAACAGTAATTCAACTGCGCTTCCCTTAAATCCAAACGATCCGTCATCGGTTGCAAAGTAAACCTCGTCAAACCTCGAATGGATGCTATACCTGAAATAAAGCTCCTCCGCCTTCCTTGCGCCGTAATATAAAACTATCTTATCCTTCTTATTCTTGCCGTTCTTATTGTTGTTATATTCATTGTTTAAGCCGCCGTCCGCAATACTATCGTCAAATCGGTAATTATTCAGTATATGCCCGGGAATGGGATATAAAGGAGCAATGCCTATGCCGCCTGCAATTAAAACATGAATTTTATTTTTCTCCGAATCTGTATTAAAATTAAATCCGTTTCCCAACGGACCAACTACATTTAAAAAATTCCCCTTCGTGATTTTGCTTAAAATGCCGGTTCCTCTTCCGCAAACCCTGTATAATACCTCAAATTCATTCTCGTTAAATTTGTTAAAAATCGAAAACGGCCTGCTTAATAACGGATCAAAGCCGTTGCCGCCGTTGTTGATTTTAATCATAATAAACTGGCCTGGCCCATAATTTGACGCTATGAACCTGTTTTTAAGCCTCAAAACATAGGTTCCTTCGGTATCTTTTATCTTTTGGTTAACCGTTATTTCGCACTTTTCGCTTATAATGAGCGGATCACGAACGGCGTTGCTTTTTGAATTATTAATGTCCGAATTATCCAAATCTCTTAAACGGCCTCCTTTACCATACATAAAGCGTCCTCTTTGTTGTCGTCATAATAACCTTTTCTTAACATAAATATTTTAAAGCCGAATTTTTTATAAAGATTTATCGCCCTGTCATTCGACACCCTTACCTCCAGATAAAAATATTTTACGCCCAAATTTATATATTTTCTCAGGATATAATCCAGTATAAATGTTCCGATTCCTTTCGATTGTTCATTTTTAGCAACCGTAATAT
>JAJYQZ010000014.1 GCA_021794335.1 bacterium | reverse complement strand
CCGCGAGACCGCCGGCGCCTGAGGCATAAGAAAGTTCCCGTATTATTTCGATAATTTTTTTCGGATCAAATCCTTCGGTGTATTCATTGTCCGAAAGGATAACGAATGCTTCGGTAAGAAGGGCATCTCCCGCAAGTATTGCCGAGGCTTCCCCGAATACTATATGGTTTGCGGGTTTTCCTCTCCTTAAACTGTCGTTGTCCATCGAGGGAAGATCGTCGTGTATCAAGGAATAGGAGTGTATTAATTCGAGAGACGAGGCAAAAGGGATAAGCCTTTTTTTGTCCGAAAAACCAAGGCTTTCCGCGGCAATTAAAAGAATTATAGGTCTAATTCTTTTTCCGGGCGTAGCTAAAGTGTACAGCATTGCGTCGTTAAGCGAAAATTTATTGTGGGGGAATTTTTTATTATATACTTTTTTACTGAAGTGGGTTTTTAGGAAGTCGTTAATTAAATTTTTATTTTCCTCGATATATTTTTCTATGTCGGTCATATTTTTCTTCGATAAATCGTATATAATTATCTTATTTAGTCGATTTCAAGGGGTTTTGTCGATAAGGATGAGATGAGCGGAGCGCGAGCCGCGGTTCGCCGGTCTAAAGACTGTTCGCCCGTATTGTTATCTTTTGCAGTCAATTCTTCAACTTTCTTTTCCGCCGACTCAAGCTTTTTCATTAAGTAATTAGAGAATTTGATGCCTTCTTCATAGACTTTAATCGCCTCTTCGAGACCGAGATCGCCGCTTTCCAGACTTGAAACATTGCTCTCCAATTTTTTAAGGGCTTCTTCAAAAGTCAAATTATTTAAATTATTTATATCTTTTTCTGCCATGGTAATAATTATAAAATAAAAGCCAAAAATTATCAATATAACTTTCAATAACTTTAATTTTGCAATAGAAATTTATTTTCTGGATTCCCGCTTTCGCGGGAATGACTTTGAGAGGATTTATCGTTTCACCCGTTGGGTGTCATTCCTGCGAAAGCAGGAATCCAGTATTTACATATAAAAGAAACATCTAAATATTTTCTATTGCAAAATTAAGGAATAAAAAAGATATTGAAAAAAATAAATCTATTTTGTATTATTAAATTATTATTAATTTTTTAAATAAGTAAAGTAAGTAAACGGTTAAATAAATTTAGGAGGCGAAAATGCTAACGCTTGGCTCTCTCATAACCCTTAAAAATCTTTTTTATGTATTCGTTTTGCTTGGCGCTGTAATAATGTTCTTGAATATGCTTATGGCGGCCTCTTTAAAGAACAAAATACCGGGGGGATTTGTAGGAAAATGGCTTCTGATAATGTGGTTCTTTATGTTTTTTTTCTTTTTGGCGGAAGCGGGCGCGTTCTTTTTTATTACCTCCCTTAATAACATAAATTTATCTTATTTTCTTATCGGTTTAGTTTTATTTTTCGGCTCTGTTTTTGTGGCAGTGGTTAATAGATTTGTTTACCATTTAATTAAAGAATTAGCGCTGGATAAATAAAGGCGGCATTAACTATTATAACTTTAGAGAACATTTAAGGTAAGGACGGGTTATTATGGATGTAAAGGGAAATATAACAAATCTTGAACTCTTTGATGTTTTAAGGTTTTTAGAGATTTCCAAAAAAACAGGGGTTTTAAACCTTCGCTTTGAAAATTTTGCTTCCAAGCTTTTTGTAAAAGACGGCATGTTATATTTTCTTTCAATTTCCGACAACTTGATTCTGGAAAAATTGGTCATGAAACTACTTAATATAGGTAAACAGGATTATTTGCAAATGCTTGAAAAATACAGAACATATTACAAGACAACAGCCGGTTTCGATATATATTTTTTTAAATCCGATGCGATACCCGAAGGCAAAGAGCATGAATTCACCTCTAACTACATATCAGAAACCTTGAATTATATACTGTTTTTAACCAATGGAGAATTTGCTTTTGACGAAAAGCCTTTGCCCGATGTTATAAATTTTGCTTCCCCGATGAATTTTTTGCCTGTCCTTACCGCCTGCAAAAAAAGGAGGGACGAACTTGCAGTGATGACAAAGGTTATTCCGTCTAAAAATTATATTCCTGTCATTGTGCCAAATAGAAGCGGTAATTTAAGGCCGCTTTCACTAACCCCTGCCCTCTGGAATATACTTTCCCTTGTCGATGGGAAAAGAAGCATTATTCAGATTATTGCATTATCTGTCGAAAATGATTTTTTTGTTTTAAAAACCCTTTATAACCTGTTGCAAAGCGGTTACATCGAGCTTGAGCCTCCTCAAAATGAAGGGGTTAAAAACACCGATGTTATTAGCTCCATAAAAAAAATATTAAAGGAACAATTAGGCAATAAGGCCGATAAAATACCCATAAATTTTAATAATATAAAGCTGGATAAGGAATCTTTGGCGAAGGCCGTGCAGGAAATCGAAAGGTATGTCTATATGTTTATAGACGATAAAAAGGCCGCAAAGATTGATTATCTTTTGAAGCAGTTGTTAATGGGTATTTGATATGGAAATACAAAAAGATTTAAATCTTTTTGTTCATCCCCTTTTTGCAGGTATTTTCGGTTATAATATAAAATATTCCCTTTCTCCGTTAATACATAGCAAAATGTCGAAACTTTCAAATGTGAACATCTGTTACGG
>JAJYQZ010000172.1 GCA_021794335.1 bacterium | reverse complement strand
AATATTACATATCTGGGGTTATATGCTCTTCAACACAGGGGTCAGGAGTCCTGCGGTATTGCATCATCCGATAATAGAAACATATACTTTCATAAAAGTTTAGGGCTGGTAAACGATGTCTTTAAAGAAAATACCCTTTCCCAGTTAAAAGGTAAAAATGCCATAGGGCATGTCAGATATTCGACATCAGGCGAAACGCTTCTTAAAAACGCTCAACCCTTAGTTGCGGACTACTATTACGGGTCAATCTCCGTGGCACACAACGGGAACTTAACAAATGCGCATGTGATAAAGGAGGAACTAGAGGAAAACGGCTCGATATTTTCCTCCACATCGGATACCGAAGTTGTAATCCATTTAATTGCCTCATCAACCGAAAGCCTTCTTATAGACAGGGTCGTTAGCTCGCTAAAAAGGCTTAAGGGCGCATACTCCTTTCTTTTTCTTTCGGAAAAAGAGGTGATAGCGGCAAGAGACCCGTTTGGCTTTAGACCGCTCGTCATGGGAAAGGTTAACGGTTCCATTGTTTTTGCATCGGAAACATGTGCATTAGATTTGATAAATGCCGTCTATTTAAGGGATGTTGAACCTGGAGAGGTAATATTGGTTAACAACGAAGGGATTAAAAGCATATTTCCCTTTGAAAAAGAAAAAAAATCGCGATGCGTATTTGAGCTGATATATTTTGCAAGACCGGACAGTCTTTTTAACGGAAAGTCCATTTATAAACTTCGCATTCAAATGGGCATGGAACTCGCAAAAGAAGCTAATGCCGATGCCGACATAGTGATACCGGTTCCGGATTCCGGTGTTCCAGCCGCTTTAGGATTTGCCAAGGAATCCGGCATCGACTTCGAGATGGGTTTTACAAGAAACCACTATGTCGGCCGAACCTTTATAGAGCCAAAAAAGGCTATAAGGCATTTCGGCGTTAAGGTTAAGCTAAACCCGGTTTTGGATGTTATAAAAGGAAAAAGAGTGGTTGTCGTGGACGACTCCGTCGTAAGAGGCACCACATCGAAAAAGATTGTGGATATGCTAAAACTCGCCGGAGCAAAAGAGATACATCTTCGCTTAAGCTCCCCGATGGTGACGGCTCCCTGTTTTTATGGAATCGACACCCCCGTTAAAGACGAACTTATAGCATCGAAATATAGCGAAAAAGAGATTAATGCTAAACTTGGCGCCAGTTCGACAAAGTTTTTATCGTTAGACGGCTTAAGAAGGGCGGTCGGAGACGAAATGAACTTTTGCGAAGCCTGTTTTTCCGGTATCTATCCGCAGGCAATTTATATAGAAACTCAAGAAAACAGGCAACTTAAACTGTTCAGTAAAGAGATTTTTTAAGCCTTAACCGTGTAAGTTTATGGAAAACATAAAAGAAAAAATTTTAACGGCGATAAAGTCCCTTTGTTACGAAAAGAAGGAGTTTACATTAGCTTCAGGTAAAAAAAGCAATTTTTATATCGATTTAAGAAGAATTTCCTTTGACGGCAAATACTTATATCACATCGGTAAACTGCTTTACGAATACATTAAAAGTCATTCAGATTTAAAATTTTCGGTTGTTGCCGGCGTTCCGATAGGAGGCTTGCCGCTTGTGTCCTCGACGATTATTGCCGGTTTTTTAGATAATAATCCTTTAAAATCGGTCGTTATCAGAAAAGAAAAAAAGGATTACGGCAAAGGGAACCTTATCGAACCGGTGCAATTTTTGTCTAAAGGTTTCAATATCCTCATTATAGAAGATGTCGTTACTACGGGAGGTTCCATTCTAAAGGCCGTGAAAAGCGCAAGGGACGAGGGTTATAAAATTACCGATGCTTTGTGTATAGTAGATAGAAATGAGGGCGGGAAAGAGAATTTAAAAGAAAACGGCGTTATGCTTCATTCTATATTCTTAAGAAGCGATATCGAATAAAATTGTTAAATTCAGTTAATTTATTAATAAGCCATGATTAGAGAAAGCCAAAATAAACACAACTTGCCCGCGGCTTTTTTTATTTTAATTCTGCTTGTGTTAATTTCATCCCTCGATTTTTCCGGGTGCTCTTTTGCCCCGTTATCTAAACCATACATGTATAACAGCCGAGTTCTTCCGGGTAAATTCAGTTATAAGGCGTCTTTAAAGAAATGGACGAGAAAAGCGGACATTTATAACAGGTTCAACACCGTAATGTTTCTCAGGGCCACATTCTTTAATGCCCCGTTCAGATATGCTTACGCAATGGAATATGCAAAATATTATATGTTAACTCAAAAAGCCTTTAAGGAAAAACTTAATAAGTCATATTCAAATCTTAACAAGCATATCGGCTTTTTTGTTTCGGTTTATACTCCTCAAAAAGATTATAACAATTTAGATTCTATTCGTTCGATATGGTTAGTCTATTTGATAAATAATAAGGGGGAGAGCGTATTACCGCTCAGTATAAAGCCTGCGCAGCAAAAAAGAGTATTTTTAAAGACATTTTTCCCCTATGTTACCGACTGGTCAAAGCAATATATAATTAAATTTCCAAGATATTATAATAAAAAAAATAAAAAGTTATTAATAAGCCCCGCTACCAAATGGATTAAACTAATCATTACGGGAGTGAACGGGAGAGCCGTTTTAAAGTGGGATTTTAAC
>JAJYQZ010000294.1 GCA_021794335.1 bacterium | reverse complement strand
ATAAGAATATTCCTTTTAACAAAAATACAAATAAAAAAGAACGGGATGCGTTAAACCTGTTTGTAATCATATTGCTTATCACTCTTATCGTTATCACATGGCTTTCGATGTATTTTTATTATCTGTCGTATGTAAATTCATCAAAAAAATATAATGGCATTTTAAGCAGATTAAGTTTAAATTTAAAAGGGGATACATTAAGATATAACAAAGTTAAGACTAACCTTATTTTTTTTAAACAGGTAAATAAAAATCAAGTAAATGTTTCAAATTTATTATATCTTTTATCGATACACAGATTCGGCTTAACTTATGTTCAATCCATTACGGTTCGCGATGGACATATTTATATCTGGATGATGTCCTCTGGCAGAAGATTTCTTAAGAGTTTACGTCTTATGAGGGATTATGCCGTATATTTAAGTATTTACAGTTTACAGATGCATACGGGCAGTTTTAAAATAACATCGTTAATTGAAACTAAAACGAAAAGCAATAAAGGCGTGTTAGGGGTGCTTACAAGCGGCGGATATTAAACATATCAATTCTCGCATAGTCCCAACCCGCTTCAGCAGGAAAGTTTCTTTGAAACTTCACGAGTGTCGTCAGACACATATTTTCGCCCGCACGATTGTTTTTGCATGTCGAAAACGCGGGCGAAGATGGCGAAGCGGTAATCCAGAATTATTTAGCATTTGGAATATCCAAAATATTTTCTAAATCGTGATTTGGGAGAAAATACCTTTCCGGCTTAACGATATATCGGGTATTTGGCTTGCTTTTGAAATCCGTCAGTGCCTGCGATTAATCTATAAACCCGCCGTCCCGTAAGTCTTTTATCGCATTTTGAATTACGGATGCGGATTTCTTTAACCCCTCTATTTCTTTTTCATTTAACGGCGGCTTTATTACTTTTTCTATACCGTCTTTCGAAAGAATAGCCGGAATGCCGGTATATATTCCGTCAATCCCGTAGTAATCTTCAAGATAAACGGAAAGCGGCATTATCTGCCTTCTGTCTTTTACCATAGATTCGATAATTTCGGCCATTACGACGGCAGGGGCAAATATTGTTCCGCCTTTAAGGGCGATGACTTCGGCGGCGCAGGTTCTTGAATGTTCGGCTATCTCTTCAAGCTTTTCTTTATTATAACCTGGAATTGCGCTCAAAGGTACGCTGTTAATGCTTGCAAGAGAAAATACCGGCGTCATGCTATCCCCGTGTTCCCCCAGAAACATTATATCGACATCTTTGGGATTTAAATCGAAATATGAGCCTATGGCGGAACGAAGCCTTGTCGTATCAAGCATTGTCCCCATGCCAAATACCCTTTTTCTTTCGAAACCGGAAACTTTATAAGTAACATAGGTCATTATATCGACGGGATTAGAAACAACGAATAGAATAGCGGTTTTATTGTATTTGGTTATGTTGGCGACAATATCTTTCAATATATGAACATTTTTTTTATTTAAATCAAGCCTCGATTCGCCGGGTTTTCTGGGAATCCCCGCTGTTATAACGATGATATCGGCATCCTTGACCGAATCGTAATCCGCAGTTTTAACCCTTGTGTATCCTGTAAGCGATATTCCATGGGAGATGTCAAGCATTTCGCCTCTCGATAAATTGTGGTTAATATCGATTAAGGTAACCTCTCTCACAATATCTTTAAGAGTTAGAGTGTAAGCCAGAGTTGCTCCCAACCTGCCTGCTCCAATTATGCTAACTTTCATTAAAAATTGCCTCCTGAATAAGGGACTTTAACTGTAAATGTTGTTTTAATTTTATTTAATTTGAAAAAAATAAATTATATAATATAACCGCCTAAAAAATCAATAAATAATTATAATTTATATTAAGCCGTTAGTTATAATGAGTAAGTTCTTTAAAAAACAAAAAGCTCCGATAAATAATTTTTATCGGAGCTTTTAAACTTTAATTAGAGCCGTGGGGCAGGTTTAAATAAAGATTATAGATAATTATAAGCAACCGGCGCCCATTTTATTTAATTTCTTTTTTGACTTATTTTCGTCATTTTTAGTCTTTGAATTTTTTTTAGCCGTTATCTTACCGCTGCTCACGCCGGACTGCCCTTGCAAAGCATAACTGTTATTTATGCCTGAAACCATGCTAAAACTAACCATGAATATGAAAGCTGCGGTGGCGGTAAAAACAGTACTGATAATGAATTTTTTCATCGTATTTTCATCTCCTTTTTTAATTGATTTAAAATTAATTTTAATAATAATCGTACTTATATTAACCGACTTTTAACAGTATAACATAAACACATAAGATTGTATATGTTCCTTTCTAAATTAATGAGCAAGCGGAAAGTCTCCAAACATTACTTTATTCCGGTGAAGCAAGTCTATTTTGGGATTCCATGAAGACATGCCGAACCTTAATATTTTAACATTATAGCCCATTACCTTTAACAGCGATGCGGCCATCGATTCCCACTGCCCGACATAGCAGATGCTGATAATTGTATGGTGTTTTGGAAGCATCTCTAAATACTTTGGAGTAAAAAGCACCTGCAGGGGAATATTATGGGCGCCGGCAATATGACCCATTTTCACAAATGCGGCATGCTCTCTTACATCTAAAAGAAAATAGTGTTTCGGGT
>JAJYQZ010000321.1 GCA_021794335.1 bacterium | reverse complement strand
CCCCCCCCCCCCGAGGAATCAAACCTGCCGCAGGTTAAATCGTTAGATTTTAAATCAAAAAATTTATCGGATAAATTACCGCCTATTTTAAAAGTTATCCTTGCACAACCGTCATTCTTAACGTTAATATTTTCATTCGTATTGATTTCCGATTGTTTATCGATAGTTTCGTTAATGGATAAATCTATTAAATTTTCTTCAGGCATCTCAAAAAGTTTCAATTCGGTTCCATCTTCTTTGCAAAATTTTTTATCGTCAGTATATTTTGTGCCGCAAACGGGACATACCTTCATTTTAATATCCTCTTGTTTCAAGATTAATTCAGTGAACTTAACATTTAAATTGCCGTCATTTTTCTTATTTGTTCATCCGACAAACCTTCTCTATCGTTTATTTTAACAGTCTTTGTTTTTGCGCCTATCTTTAAAGTCTTCGACATTCCAAGGCTTATAGTCTTATTCTCTTTTATCTCGCTTTGCGCCTGTTCTATTAGTTTAGACATTACGCCGTTTCCTATCTTTAAAGTCATGCGTCTTGCCATATCAAGAGTTTTCGCGGCACTTTCAGGATTTTGAACCGACTCGGTAATTGCCTTGTTTAATAATACTCCTACGTTCCTCTGCTGCACCCACTGCATAACTTCTTGATTTATAACGGAAGCCTTAGATTCGTCGGCCGTAAATTCTACTATAACGTCTTCCGGAGGATTTTCTCCTCTAAAATCCGCATTAGGAACGTCATACGTCAAGCTTAACTGCATAAGGCGGGATTTTAGTAGCTTGCGTTCCGGTATTGTAGCTTCTATAATAAATACCGTTTCTCCTCCCGAATCGATATTACCGAGAGAATGTGGTTTTACGGTCAAATCTACTTCGGACACTTCCGGATAAACTCTTGTGATTTTATCTATCGATAAATCTTTTACCGTATTTATATTCAAAGACAAACCGGTAATTGTTGAGTTTGCAGTTCTATCAAGTTCATTTATCATTACTTCCGGAATTTTTGAAGAATCAATCGCAATGCCTAAAGACATGCCCTCTTTAATAAAGTCGGTTACTGCATAAAAAGGCTTACCTTGCGTTTGGTCCGTAATATAAGTAATTAAATTTTCATTCCATTCGTCGCCTATTCCTATCGCGGTAACCGGTATATTTTCTTTAGCTAACCCGCCGGATATTTCCTTTGCCAGATCTTCGTCCGACGTCTGTCCGTCGGTAAGAACGATAATTCTTCTATTCCCTTTTTCTTTAGAAATTAAATCAAAAGCTTCTTTTAATCCCGCGCCCATACTTGTCCCGCCGCTATAACTCGTTAAATCTTCGATTGCGGCGTTTATAATATTCCTATTTCCGTCTTCTAAATTAGTAAATGGAAGCAAGACTTTAGCAGTATCGTCAAATTTAATAATACTTATTCTGCCGGTATTTTTTAACTTAGCAGAATCTACAATTTTTTTCAATCCGTCTATTAATATGCCCATTTTGGTGTTTCCGCCGGCAACTTCTCTCATAGAACCGGAAGTATCTACTACGAAAGCAACGGCAAGAGAAGAGTTTAAAACCGTCTTTTTATCGCAGTTAAGTTTTAATTCTATAAAGAGCTTTTGGTCAGGCGTATCTGCCATTAAAAAATTTCTATGAGGAACAATTTTTACGTCAAACATTTTTGCCATAATCGTTCTCCAAAAATAATTTATCGGATTTTAGCAGATAAATTTAACTTGATTTTGAATTATTGCGTAAATTATTTTATATATTTTATAATAATAATTATATTAATTAAAGATTTTATAATAATCATAAATAATATGCAAATTTTAATTTATTTTCTTAAATATTTGACATTATTAAAGTATAGAAGTAATATTTTAATATACTAAAATAAAAATAAAATTTTTTTATATGGACGACGATAAATTTAAAGAAATTTTACAAGATTGCGGCATATCGGCTAAAGGTATAAGCATCCTCGACGGTCTTTTAGAGAAACGCAATGTAAAACTTCTTGAAAACGCAATGAATTTCGGCATCGAAGATATCGAAAATCTTAAAGCCGTGAAGCAGTGTATGGAACAATATTCCGAAGAAATATCCGAATCATTTTATTCAAGAATTGCCGACATCGAAGGTATAAAAGAAAAAATAAACATAAATAAAGAATTAACTGAACAGTTGAAGCTTAGCAATATATACTACCTGAAATCGCTGTTAGAATTTAATTACGATGCAAGTTACTATAAAAATAGAATAGCCGCCGGATTAGCCCATAATATATTCGGGATTTCCCCTTCCTTATATATAGCCATATACGGTTATCATAACAACCTCGTTTCGTCGTTTATATTTAAATGCTGTCAAAAAAACGGGCTTAATTTAATAAATACTTTAAAAACGGTAAACTCTATTCAAAAAAAATTAGCTATAGATACTACTTTTGCTATAGAGTCTTACTATAAAAAATCATTGGACGATTATTACAAAATAGAGCAGGAATCGTTAGGCAGGCTTATGGCTATTGCGGAATATAAAGATGCCGACACGGGAAACCATATTAAAAGAGTTTCTAATTATGCTAAAGTAATAGCAAAAAATCTCGGAATGAACGAACTTTATCAGGAAAGAATATTCTACTCGAGTCC
>JAJYQZ010000070.1 GCA_021794335.1 bacterium | reverse complement strand
AATTCATTTTAGATGTGCCTCCTCTTTAAAATTAATTAATTTTTTTGGTTAAAAACTAATATTATTTTATACGAGGTGCATCTATTTTGCCATAATGAATTTACACAATTAATTATACACTACCATTAATTTTGATAGCTATTCATAATCTAGTAATCCGAAGTGTTCGGCATAGAATCGCCATTCCGGATCGCTATTAATTATTTTTTGGAAGTTTGATGCATATTTCTTAGCTAAATTAATATCCTTACCTGAGAGTTTATAGCATTCAGAAAGAGCATAATAAACAAATGCATGCTCAGGGTATTTTTGCATAATATTTTTAAAATAAGATATCGCAATTTCATAATTTTGAGAAACAAGATTGTAGTTAAATATAAAGTTAACCTCTAGATTCATAGTATATGAAATTCTAACTATTTCTTCAGGATCTACGCCGGGAGCTCTTATTGCTCCTTTGGAAATAATATGATTTCTAAAATCTTTTTCCACTAAATAGTTGTTGTCTATACATAAATCATAAAGCCTGCTGCCGGCAATAGGAATAGCTATAAAAAAATGAACCCAGTCAAATCCTGTTTCCTTTATCATTATGATGGTTTCTGCTCTATGTTCGTCCATCTCTCCCGGAATTCCCAATACTATAAAAGCATGAGAACGAACGCCGTTTTTTCTTAGAATATCCACCGCTCTTTTAATCTGATTTTTCCTGAGAGGTTTATTTATAAGATTCTTTAAAACAAAATCTGAACCTGATTCAACAGCTAAATTAACAGTTCCAACACCGGCATTCTTCAATAATAAACCTATTTCCTCATCAATCGCATAAACAGCTAGACCATTTGGAAATTCAATATTAATATTTCTTTTGGTCAGTTCTTTAAGTATAGAGGCGGCACGTTTTTTATTTCCAAGAAAATGATCGTCCTCAATTAAAAGCGTATTCATGTCAAATTCTTTTATCATTACGTCAACCTCGCCAACAACTCTTTCGATACTCATATAGCGTATCCTGTTCCCATGCAATGATATATTAGCGCAATAAACACATTTAAAAGGACATCCTCTGGACGTATGGATAGAAAGTTCTCTTCTTAATTCATTACCCTTATTGCAAACATCTACCGATCTGCTATTGTATTCATTTATATCTATGAGTTCATACATAAAAATTGGTATATCGTCTAAATTTTCCACGTATGATGCAGCTGGAGTCTTTTCATCCTGAAGAGATTCTGCTGTTACCCATGACCTGTGAGTATTCATACATTCAATATAATTATCAGAATTAATTAAATCGGTCATCGGTATTTCGCCTTCGCCGTAACAAACACCATCAAGTAAGGGAAAATCATTCAATATTTTATCGAATAAGTTTGAGGCTAAACCGCCGCCTATAACTGTTACGGGTAGTTCATCCCCACTTTTTACGACCGATAAGATACTTTCTATATAATCATAACAAGTATTAAAAAGTGCGGATACAGCAACTATATCAAAATTCTTTCTAAGTTTTTCTAAAATTAGTTTTTTATAAGAATCTATGAGAAAATCGACTTGATATTGATTTTGGTTTATATTTTTAAATATTTCAAGATTCAAGTCTAATAACTCTGCATTTACCGTATATTTAGAATATTTTTTTATATATGAGTATATAGATAAAACCCCGTAAGGAATAGTAAACGTGGGCAATATAGATTTTTTTTCTTCACATATAAAATCTTGAATATTAAAATAAGGAGGAATAATAAATAAAATATTTTTCATCGAACTTAATCCTTCCATTCTTTATTAAAGGCTGAATATCTTGTAATTAATCTTAAAATTCCATTATCTTACCTTTAAAGTCAATAATTCTTACATTATTTTTTATTTCTTCAATATGCGCTATTGCAGAAATTATAAGAATTGAATCAAAAGAAGCCGATTCCAATATTAAAGGATTAATTATTTTTTTACCGTTTACTGTTAAGAAATCACGTTTATATGTATTAGAATCAATCAATCCTATAATATTGCATTGTTTTATGTTTGAATTTTCATACAAATAAAAAAACTCCCTGCCTATACCCCAGACATAAACAGGGGTTTTAAATGATATATTGTCTTTAATTTTATTTTTTTTATCTTTTAATTTATTTTTTTCGGATTTTACATATTGAATTATGTTCTTTTTCAATAAAAAAGAGCTTTTTTTCGTTTTTGATATTTTTTTTATTTTTTTATTTAACTTAAATATAACACATAAGTTCGGAAAAATCATTTTTTCGCTCATCGAAGGATTTGCTGTTTGAAAAAAATCCACTATTTCAAAACCGTATATAGAACCTAAAATTTTCAAATGTCTAATATCAAAATGCTGGATATGCTCTCTAAGCAAAAACCAATAAAAATCAAAAAAATAAAAATCAGGATACCTATAAGCATCGGGAACGCTAACGCAAAAAATACCTCCGTCCTTAAGTATTCTTCTAGCTTCTTTAAAAGCTTTTTGGGGATATACCAAATGTTCTAAGACTTGATCGATATTTATAAAATCGAAAAAATTATCCTCATAAGGTAAAATTTCCGCATTGCCGTATCTTATATCGTAACCGCCGGATTCTCTGGCGATCTCGATATAAGATTGTATCGTATCCACCCCGTATAAATTATTAAAACCTTTATCTTTTAAAAAATTTAAATAACCTCCCATGGCACATCCTATGTCTAAAATATTAAATCCCGTTTTAAGATAGGGTTTAACATCGTTATAAAGATTATTAAATCTATTCTCGGTAAATATATTTGAACTTCCCGGAAGATCTCCCTTTTTACCTCTGTTGCTTATATTAATAAGACTGTATTCATTATTATAATATTCATATAAACCTTTTATTTCTTTATCGCTTAAATCATTAAATATATGTCCGCATGACAGACAGGATTCAATCTTAATTTTCCTGTAAAGCGGAGAGAAATCGAACCCCCCACAATTTAAATTTAAAATAATTTCTTTTTCTTGTGATCTGCAAATTGGACAATTCATTATTTTTTATTGAAAAAAGTGTCTAATATTTTTTCAGCATACATATCTATATCATCAGGCATACAATGGGTTAATTGACCGCAATTTCCACAAATAGGATGATTTTTCCGTTTTTTAGTTAAAAAAAACTTTTGATATTCAATAAGTTTATTGCTATTCCATATTTCTTTAACACTGTTAAGTTTCGTATCACCGATAAGAAGTTTTCTTGACCAATCCAAGAAACAAAGACTTACCGTCCCGTCGGAATTTACTGCGAAAGAATAAAACACATAAGGACAAACAATGACTTCTTTTATTTTTTGATTATATATATTATATTCATTATTAACCTCCACTCCATTTAATTCAAATTCCGGCCAGCAGGGAGCAATATGTTCGACAAAAATCTTATCTGTAATATTTCCGAAAATTTCATAAAACTGGTCACGTTCGTCTTGAGACAATATATCTCCATTAATTTTAATGCACATTTCGCATTTTCCTTTGTTCTCATAAAAATGTCTGATATTTTCGACTATTTTTTTAAAATTTACAGATATTCCGGTAAAATCTTTATATAATTTATCGTTAATCCCTTCTATGGAAATATTAATTCTATCAAGACCCGCCTCTATAACGTCAATATTTTTTTTAGGATTAAGCAGCGAAGCATTAGTCGTCGTATCGATCTTAAGGGCGCAGCCTTTATCTTTTGCATATTTTACCATATCCACAAAGTTAGGGTTAAGCAACGGTTCCCCTTCTTTATAAAGCCGTAAAACTTTGATGGGCTCTTCGAATTCGCAAATATCATTGATTATTTTTTTATACAGATTAAAGTCCATTATTCCAAAATTTCTGCCATGCGTCTTTTTCATAAGACCCCTGTCCCCCGTAGGACAAAACTTGCATCTAAAATTGCATGTATCTGCCGGATCTACAAAAATGACAAAAGGTGTCTTTAAGGGTATGACTTCTTCGAGTTTTGTCCTATTTTCTAAATCTATCCGCGGCTTAATTTGTGCTTTCATATTATTAATTTATTATTATTGCAAAAAACCATCGCATCATTTTTATTTGCGCATAAGGTTACTATACCATACTCTCCCGTTAATATTGAATCGGATGGGATAACAAAAGAATAGCCTATATTTCTAGGTAATACTAACCTCGGCGGATTGACTGTATAAAGCCTCTCTCTTATTTTTATTTTTGTTTCTATAAAAAATTTAGGTTCTTCATTATTCATTAATAATACATAGACCTCTTTCGGTATTGATTTATCATGCCGGATTATAACCCTGCCGTTTAAAAAAATATCATGCCCGATTATATCTATATTTACCTCTTCAAATGAAATTTCATCAGTCGCATTTAGGAAAGGTACGGATATAAGACTTTTCGGCAAACCGATATGAATTTTAGAATACACGAAAACGTTAAAGAATGCTCTTATTTTGCTTTCATCTATGCCTGATTTCGCAAGATTATCTTTTATGGCAAGATTATGTTTTATTGAATGATCCAATGTAAGTCCGCCAACCGTCTCTAATCTATCCTTAAGAGAAGCTAAATCATTCACGCCGATATCGTCTGGAGAATAAGATAACTTTTCTTCAAAAACGTTAATTTCCGCCAATTTATCAAAAAGCTGTTTAAGCCCAAAATATTTAATGGGGAGGCTTTCCTTTGCGAGTATATTTTCATAATTTTCCTTTATAATGCCAAAATTTTCCAAATTAACCAACCCGGAACCGGTTATAAATAAAAATAAATTTCTAATTAACCATTTATCTATAATTATTTTTGAAAATAGGTTGCTCTTAATAGCAATTTCATACATTCTAATTGAAACAAGAGCGTTTGAAAGAATTCTTTGAATGAAATCATCTATGGATTTCCATCTGCATGTGTTGCCGTAATGATAGCGAAACATAAAAAAAGGCTTCCTTAATACATATATCTTTCCAAAGAAGCAAAGCTGCCAAAATATAAAAACATCGTTCCCTGGCGTATTGAGCTGATAAACTTTTTTAAGTAACGATGTTTTTACAACCATTGCACCCATCTCAAAAGGAGGCCATGCATCGAGTCCCTTCAAAAAAACTTCGACGCCATCGAACACGGCATCTGTGTCATCGGAAAAATCTTGAATAATGTTATTGTTTTCATTTAAAGCCATTTTTCCGCCGCAAAAAACGCTCAGGTCATCATGTTTATTAATCCTATCGACAGCCTGCGACAAAAAAGAGGGGTCTATCCAAAAATCGTCGCTGCTAAGATAAATAATCCATGGGGTTACAGTATAATCCAATAATTTTCTAAAGTTTCCTGCCATACCGATATTTGTTTCATTGCGATAAAATCTGATTCTTTTATCTTTCAAATATCCATTTATAATTTCTACAGTTCCATCCGTAGAACAGTTGTCGCTTATTATTATCTCGATATTCTTGTAATCCTGCGCAAGAACGCTTTCTATGCACTGGGCGATATATTTTTCCCTATTGTAAACAGGAATGCAAACGCTTATTTTAGGATTTGCCGCCAATGTCCATCCATCATCTTTTAAATCCCCCATGTTTCCAACCCCTGCTCCTTAAACCGGTATCTACTGAATTCCCCGCCGAACTTTTGAAGGGCTTTTATTGCGCCGTATCTATCATTACAAGGGCAATAAAACATCATAAAACCGGCCCAGCCGATATCTCCAACAACTTATAAATCTGTAATTATTTTAAAATGTTATGTTTTTTAATCTCATTGATAAAATCAGATATCCCTAAAATATTAAAAAAGCCGGATGAAACTGTATAATAACCACATCTATTTTATTATTAAATATTTCTTATATAAAGGGGTCAAGGCTTTTATCGCCGGAAAAATAGTTAAATGAAATTTATACATATTTAAATTAAATTTCATATTTTTCCGCTTATCAAAGCATAAGCTTCAAGCAATTTATCTAAGGCATCCTGCAATTGCCTAATCGTCAATCTGCTGTTTTCCAATTCCGTCGTTAATGAATTCAACTCTATATTAGAATCGTCCTCTGCAAAAATAAATTTAGGATGTATTATTTCGGACATTTCACGCCTTTCATCGATAAAATATTGTTCGTTCTGCGAGTAAGTTCCTTCCTGATGGCCACGGCCCATATTAGAAACAAGATTAAAATTCGGGAGAATGTTTAATCCGCTGTTTATAAACATCATATAGGAAACCGAATAATCCCATGAAATGATGTTAAAATCTTTGTTTAATCGTGAACTATAAAGAGCTTTAAACACCATTAAGAAGTGTTTTGACCATTCGACATTATGAACCGTCTTAAATATAATATCTTCTTTTAAAAAGTAATCCAGATACTTACAGTTTAAATCAAACTTATTCCATACTCTTCTCCAGCTTGCCCAGCCCCAGACATGAAACGATTTTATAAAATGGTAACTTCCTGCTATTTCTAAGTCTTTCCCATTGCCGGCATCGTCTTTATTGCTCATACCGCCTATAAACATTATCCTTTCATCGTCTCTATAATAATTAAGAAGTTCTTCGCAAAAATAAAAGAAACTCCGGTTCGGTAAAATATCGTCCTCTATAACTATGCCTGATTCCTCATTATCGAAAAACCATCTTATGGCAGAGGTAACGTTTATATTGCATCCTGCGTTTATTTCCCTAAAGCGCGTTTTGACGTCGCATGCCCAATCTATATTGTCCATTATATATTTGCGTACGGAATTTACTTTAGCAATTTCTTCTTCGTTGTTTTTCTTTGGTCCGTCCGAAGCGATATATAACTTGGGCGGCTTGGCTTTGCGTATGGCATCAAAAGACTGCATAACCATATCGAGCCTTTTAAAAACAATATAAAGAACGGGTGTATTTAACGGCGCATCGAGATTTAAAGTTATTTTACTTTTTTTACTTATATTGGAATTCGACATAATCGTAAAAAATTAGTTAAACAAAGTATTATATTCCTATCTTTCGAATCGTCCCATAATATCGTTTAGTCTTTTCTTGTATATTTCGCCCACGAATGCTGAACCGTAAAAGCTTTTAATGTATTCTCCGCCTTTCTCGCCTACCCCTTTCGCTTCTTCCCTGTTTTCGAATACATGCCGCATTAATTCCGCTGCATGGTTTACGTCCGGCTCCGCCCAGACGTTACCCTTTTTATAAACGCCGTAATCTTCGCTTATTTTAACCAGGCGGTAATCGACAGGAAAGCTGTTCCCCTTGTTCATAAAATCCATATTTCCCGAATATCCGGTCGCTATTACCGGCTTGCCGAGAGCCATGGCTTCGGCCAACGTAAGACCGAAACCTTCCGACTTGTGAAGGGAAACATAACAATCGGAAAGGGAGATAAGGGAATATGTCTGGTCATCCGTCAAAACCGAGTCGGAAACGATTATATTGTGCCCTCTTACGGCATTGACGAGTTCATAAAATTTTTGCTTATTGAAATCGGTATGCGCAGTCTTTATGTATAGCAGGGCCTTGTCCGCGGGAGAAAAGGCTTTTTTAAAAGATTTCACTACCGCAAGCGGGTTTTTCCTTTCGATATAGCTTCCGGAGTCGAATATGAATAAAAAAACATATATATCGTTAGAAAGGTTAAGGTCGCGCCTTGAGACAACCTTATCAAAGGAATTTTCCGATAAAACTATGGAATGAGGTATCTTAAAAACCGGAACGGATAAATCCCTAGAAAGAGACTGAAAAGAAAAATCAGAGGCCGTCCATACCTCATCGAGGCGATTAGAGAGGTTGATCCAATGTTCCGGAATCCTGTCGAGTTCCCATATCCAGTAGCCTATATTATAGTGACCGTTCATATAGTTAGTATAGTCGGAAAGGTACTCGTAAAAATTAACATCAGAGGCATTAAACGTAGCGTTAGTATTGGGATTTATATGGATAAGATTAAATATAAACGGATTGCTTTCCGATAGAGGTTCGTCCAGCTTGCCGGTGTTTACTGCGCTGGAATCCGCTGAATCATTTAAAGCAATTGGAATGTTAACAGCCTTAAGAGAGTACACATCTGAGCGAACGGCCCTACCAAGACCCTTTTCCGACCGCAAAGAACCCAATATGTTTACTCCGAACGGAAATTTTTCCAAATTTATATCGGAAATCATAAAACCTATAAATTATTTTTTATATTTATATTAATATAAAAACCATTAATCTCAAGCGCTTATGCAGAAATTACGTTAATGAATCTCAAAAACTCGACTATTTTTTTTACGGCATCCGTGGCACAGGTTTTTGATGTATCTATATATACATCGACATTAATCGGTTTTTCATAAATCGCATCGACGCCGGTATAATTTTCTATTTCGCCGTTTAACGCTTTTTTATACCATCCCTTGACATCCCGCTTTACGCATTCATGAAAAGGCGTATCGACGAAAACTTCTATAAAGTCGTCCGCTCCTATTATTTCCTTTGCAGCCTGCCTGTGCTTTCTTAAAGGAGAAATAAACGACGCAATTACGATAATGCCGGCATCGACGAAAAGTTTAGCCGCTTCGGCGACCCTTTTTATGTTTTCCATCCTGTCTTCATCGGAGAATCCAAGCCCCCGGCTCAAGCCGTGCCTTATATTGTCCCCGTCGAGCAGATATGTATGACTGCCTTTCTTATTCAATGTTTCTTCGAGCATATTCGCTATAGTGCTTTTGCCGCAGCCGCTGAGTCCAGTAAGCCACAGCACGCACCCTCGCTGGTTTTTAAGTTTTTCCCTATCTCTTCTTTTTGTCTTATGCTCGTGCCAAACGATACAGGAATCTATTTTCTTCATACTTTTTTTAATACTTTAGGTTAATTCCACAATTTTTGCCTCTTTTTCTTTTAACTCTTTCTTTAAATAAAGCAATGCGTCAAACTGCGCCTGCATATATAAAAGAGTCGAGCGGAGTTCCGTCATCCATGAATAAATTTTGTTAATCTTTGCCGCCGCAAGGGTGCCGTCTATTTCAATCTCGTCTATCGCAATATGCCTAAGTAAAATATAAAGTTCGGTAATTTTGGGCGGAATTTCATCGTTAGCGGTAAGGTCTCCTATCCCGAAGCTGGTATGCCTAAGGGATTCGCTCAAAAAAGAATCCCTATACTCCCTAAATCCCGAGCTTTCCGCATCGAATTTTAAATTTAAATGCGCCGCCGTCCTTCGAAGCTGTTTTTCCGGGTCTTTCATCAACTCATCGTAATCGACGACTATGCGGTTATGGCCCGCCGAATTAATTAAGGCGGCCGTAACTATACCGAGCCATATATAGCAGCCGTAAATTATATCGAAACCGTCGCGTTTCTGCAAAGACTTCGCCGTACTTAGCGGATTGCGGCAGGCGATAATATATGATACCTCGACATCCAATTCCCTAAAAACGCCGTTCCAGAAAGGAAGCAGTCTTGTGATATTTGGGTCTTTGAGACCAAATAAACCGGTATGTTCAAGCCGCTTGCCGATTATGCTTAAAGCCGCCGGTTCAAAAGCCGACAAAACCATCTTCGTGTCATAGTCGAATGTCGGCGGAACCGGATTATTCCATGTATAGCCTATAGAATTAAGCATTCCTATGTCTAAAGCGCTTATTTCTAAATCCTCGAAATATCCTTTCTCGTTGTCCGGACCGGCAACGCCTTTTCCGTAAAATTCTCCGAGGTTAACCCCTAAAACCTCGATGCCTTTGGTAATTGCGCTCGTGCCGCTCCGCTGAACTCCTATTACCGCTATAATCCGCTTCTTTTTAGAGTCATTTGCCTGCATTGGCAGAACCGTTTATTTTGGTTTTCATATCTTCCAGAATATCGCCCCAGATATTTATATTTGGTTTCAGTTCAAATTCGACTATGTCGGCAAGCATGACGTAATCCTGTTCGACCTGTGTGGAAAGAACGGAAGAAAGAATTCTTTCAAGTTCGTTAAAATAAGACTGGATACTTTTGCCTCCGTAAACAAGATTATTGTAATCTATTTTTAAAAACTCCGATATTTTTTCCATAATTTGAACAAACGTCGCAAGTCCTTTAAGATATTCGGAGAAATTATTAAACCCTCCGGCGCTGTTGCCCCATCTTATTTCATCCGTCGTTTTTACTATACCTGCCTTAAACTCGTTTAAAAAAGTTATGGCGGCATCTAATGAACCGCTTAAAAGTTCCAGTTGGCTCATAGTCTTTATTTTAATTTCGTCGCCGTCTCCTAACTTGAAAGCCCTTGATTTATCGGTATTAAGCATCAAATCGTCGTATTGCGTTCCGTTTATATCTATGCTTTTTATTGCCCTGCCTTCCGGAATAAAAATTTTTATGTCTCCTCCATATAAAATATCGTGCATACTGCAGGCATTTGAAATAGAATCGATCAAATTCCCGTCAACATATAATTTCATATTAACCCCTCCATTTACAATTAAAGTTATATTTAATCTTGTCTAAAAACAGCATCGAAACTTTTTTAAATATATTTAATTGGAGCTTATATCTAGAATAATTTTTAAGCGAATCGACGGCAAGACCGAACAAATCGTAGCTTACGGAACTGTTCTGGTTTATAACGTGAATCTGGTTAAACAAAGACAGGTCGTCGTAAACCGAAGACATATATTTTAATTCAAAATCTAGAGATTTTATATTGCCGGTATATTCCTCTATTTTTTTATAATTAAACGGGTCTTTGAGAGCCAGATTAATCATTTTTTTTGTTTCAAGCATGCCCCTTTCGCATAAGGACATAAGGCTTTCTACCGTCTTTAACTCTTCGTACCCGTCTAAGCTAAGATTATATTCTATGCCCTCATAGCAGTCAAGAAAAAGTTCGATTTCGTTTTCGTCTATCTTCCAAAAATCTCCTTCGTAATAATGTTCGAGCGCTAATTTAAGTATTTTCAGCTTCAAATCCTTAAAATTAAGCTTAATTTTTACGGCGGGAAAAAAATCGATGAATTCTTTCGAATCGAATCTCGACAGATACGGAATAATACCGGTATTTTTATATTTAGATAGTTTTTCGACGTAGCCGTTTTCTTTTTCCAGAATCATAAGCGACATATCGTAAATATATTCGGGTTTAATAAGTTCCCTGCATACTGGATTTAAACATTTAAGATTAAAATCGCATGGAAAGCATCCTATATCCGGCACGACGAGCAGGCGGTTTTCGGCGTAAGGTCCCGTTTCCAAAAAACCGACGTTTCCCGTATAAATAACGATTAATTTAGTTCCGACGGCAACCCCGATATGCATTGTTCCGGTATCGTGGGTTACCAGAAGATTTGAGCGCCAGACGACGTAAACGAGGTCCGAAACGGAAGTTTTACCGGTAAGGTTTATAAGCCTTTCGTTCGCAACGACAGTTTCTATATAGCCGCCGGCTTTAACATCGTAATTTGCTCCAAGTAAAACAACTTTAATTTTTGAATTTCCGGATAAAAGCATCTTCGCTAATTCAGCAAAATAATCGTAACGCCATTTTTTAAGTTCGGTCGATGCTCCTATAGCAAAAGAAATAACCGTATCGTTTTCTTCTACGCCGTATTTTTTTAAAACGTCAAGTTCTTTATGGACTCCGTACGTTTTTTCGGTATCCAAATAGATATTGCTTACGTGTATTTTATTTTTGCCTCGGTTTGTCTTTACGGTTCTTTCGTAAATATCCACGAGGTTTAAAACGCTTACTTTTCTGTTTTTAAC
>JAJYQZ010000247.1 GCA_021794335.1 bacterium | reverse complement strand
CCCCCACCTCTTCTCTATCTTAACATAACAGAAATGCAACGTAAATTTAACCGTTTTGTAATAATTCCGTCATAATCCTTTAACAATCGGTATAAAGAAAATAAAGGTGTCAGATTTATTTATTCCTGTACCCCCGACTGCGTTTGGCGACGCCGTCTGGAGTTTTTGTTTACAGTTTTATTGACCGCTATCCGCAAAATAAATTTGAAAACAATCGATATTAACGGAATTTAAAGCCAAATTCGCAGTTTATTGTAAAATTATAGGCGGCTAAAACCGAAGGCTTTATGGGTATGTGAACTTGTGAATTATTAAATAATATAAATAAATAATATAGTAAATACCTATATTTTAGGCATATTAAATAATTCACAAACGGTCGTGAAATATTGCGAATTATTGCGAAATATTTAAAATGAGGACAGCCAAAAAGAAAAAAGGTCTTTTTTCTTGGCGGTCTTAAATTTTTAAATATCCAAAAAAATTATTCCTTCAAAAAAAACAAAAACAAGAAGAATAGCTTTATTTATTACTACTTCACTCCAGACCGCATTTCTATCGGGCAGAATTTTTATTTTTGCAAATATTGTAAAATTAGAATAAAAAGAGGTTATTAGGTAATTATGAATAATTTAAAAGATTTCTCGATAGAAATTAAATGGCGGCAAATTGAAATTGATAGGAATGATGAATACTGGAATAGGTCGAGATGCCTTTATGCGTATTTACATCCTGAGGGTGAAGAAATATTATATATCGGAAAGGCGGACGGCGCCACCGTTAAAGAACGATGGTCGGCAAACGATAAAGACGTGTTATGGAATTATCTAAATAAAAACGGCGTTAAAGAACATATCCCGATAATTGGGATTATTTATTTACCCAAACAAACACGGTTTTCGTCTGAGTTATTAAAAGATATAGAAGGCTTGCTTATTTATAGAGAACAGCCCGCCGGTAATATTAATAATAAAAAAACAAGAGGGATTTCCCGTCCGGGCATGATAATAAAATGCTCCGGAAATATATGGCCCGGTGAAAAAGGAATAAAGGGGTCAGATTTATTTATTCCTTTACTCCCGACTGCGTTTGCTGACGCCGTCGGGAGTTTTTGTTTTAAAGGGTTTTTAAAAATTAGGAGTCGATTATTATAAAAAATAAAGGTAAAAAATAAAGGGGTCAGATTTATTTATTCCAATAATTCCCTATCTCCGCTTTTTTATAAATCGACTTTACTTTAATCGTTATATGTAATATATTTAATATATAAATTAACAATTTTAGAGGCGTTAATATGAAATTAAAAGACCAAACCATAAAGGAATTAGAACATCTGGAACCGTCGGAAATCATAAAAGTTTACGATATGGTAATTGCATTAAAATCCGTACGAGTAAAACCCGTTAAAAGGAGCGGCTTGTCTTATATAAAAGCGCGAAAGGCGCTTGAAAGCATAAAGGGCTCTCTCGGAAAGGATATAGTGTTGCTTAGAGAAGAAAGGATATGATTCTATTTTTTGACACATCCGCACTTGTAAAATTTTTTCACGAAGAAGACGGCTCGGAAAAAGCTACAAAACTTATAACATCCCAAAATAATAAAATTTTTGTCCGCTTCACTCAGATAGCAAACTGATATTCCCGTCTTGTGGCAGATACGCTTAAAAAAGCGGTTGACGACGTCTTCGGAGGTCGGGACGGGGAAGACGGAAACCGGAAAGATAATGTCGAGGATGAATTTATAATATGAAAACCCATTATTTTAAAATAAACGATTTTGATTTAAACCGCGGATACAATAATTACTTTTGGGATAAGGCGCTTCCGTTATCTAAATATATCAGTCGGCACTTGAAGAACGGTATTGAAGAACAATACATGGAGAATTACCGAATCCGTGAGGACGACTTAAACATGAAGTTATTCCCTATTTTCCATGTTCTTAAAGAGTACGTGAACGCAAGAGTCTTATCGCTTCCAAAAGATATATGGATAGGAATGCGCCAATATTCAACTAAGTTTACAAATAATAAAAAATAAAGGTGTCAGATTTATTTATTCCCTTACTCCCGACTGCGTTTGCCTACGCCGCCGGGAGTTTTTGTTTACGGTTTTAAAATTAAAGATTAAAGGAGGAATAAAATCATGGATAACATAACGTTAGAATGGAAAAAGGTAAATAATATTAACAATGTCAGAAATTTCGAAAATAAAGGTGTCAGATTTATTTATTCCATTTATTCACTTACTCCCGACTGCGTTTGACGATGCGGCCGGGAGTTTTTGTTTACGGTTTTAAAATTAAAGATTAAAGGAGGAATAAAATCATGGATAACATAACGTTAGAATGGAAAAAGGTAAATAATATTAACAATGTCAGAAATTTCGACGATACTGAATTTTATGCTTTCACTCAAAATAATGGCCTACGGTATATTGGAATGGCTTATAAACAAGATGTGGCAGATGAAATACGGCAAACAATTAGGAATTTTAATTACAACGAAGATGGAATCAATATATGGTTAGGTTATATTGATAAATCTAATTATGAAAGAATTACGGAGGAAATAGTTAGAGATGTTGAAAGTTTATTAATATGTGCGAACACACCTTCCGATAATACCCAGAATATCAATAATTATT
>JAJYQZ010000222.1 GCA_021794335.1 bacterium | reverse complement strand
CAAGGCGCGGCGGCACGCATGTAAATATAAAAGAAGAACAGGACGATACGCAGATTCAAAGGGCTTTAAAATCCTTAAATATTACGATGATAAATGCAAATTCTCCGCAGGCTAAGGGTAGAATTGAAAGATTATTCAAGACGTTTCAGGACAGGCTCGTAAAGGAGTTAAAATTAAGAAAAATAAAGACGATGGAAGAAGCAAACCGTTATATAGAAAAAGTTTTCCTTCCGCATTACAATAATAAGTTTAAAAAAGAACCGCTGTCTTTAGATTCATTTTTCTTAAAAACTTTTGCCGATTTGGACAATATATTTTGCATTAAGGAAGAAAGGACGGTTGACAATGCAAACTGCGTTAAATTTAAGGGCATGGCGCTCCAGATAGAAAGACAGGATTTCAGGTATTCATTTGCCAAATGCAAGGTTGTCATAAATACACATATAGACGGCAGGCTGTCTTTATCCTACGGACATAAGACAATCGGGGTTTACGACGGAAACGGAAATCATATTAACCCCCTGCCCCATAGAAATAAAGAAAAACGGCAACAAAGCAAGGCTCAAGGGTTGGCAACAATGACGATATAGTTTGCACAAACGGTTAATGCCGCCCTTGAACCTTGCGGCTTGCCGTTTATAATATCAATAAGGGCAAGGGGGTGATGTAAGTTGATTGCGGTTAATAAGAAAACGTATTAAAAGGCAAAATAATAATAAAAAGGATATTATGACAAATTAAAAGTTAATTTCAATAGACAAATTAAAAGTTGACAACATAATTAAAATTAATATTTTTGATAAATTTTAATAAAAAATATATAAAATAAATTGAAATTTTTAGAATGTATTTAAAAGAAGGGATTTTAATTAATTTGTTTATGTTAATGTTATAACTTTTTAATATAAATATAGCTTAACGATGAATAACGGAATAGGGAATTTTTTATAATAAAAAATTCCCTAACCAAATTATAAAAGCAGTTATTAATAATCCAAAGAAGGCACAGATGTAACTTTTAGAATTGACTATATTTCTCCAATTTATTTAAAATAAATGTTATTTCTTTTTCTTCAATTCCAGGCCAAACGCCAATCCAGAAAGTAGAATTCATGACTATATCCGAGTTTGGTAACATTTTATAATGCTTAGCAGATAAAGCGGTAGATTTTAATATGCCTGAGTTTCTAATTCTTAGGTCTGTTTCGTTGTTTAAAAAGGCGGGCTGTCTTAATATATTGCCGGCAAAAAGATGCCTTGTTCCGATATTATTGGATTCAAGATATTTAATGAGGTCGATCTTTTTAAATTTTGGGGTGTTTTTTACTGTTATCGGGAATCCGAACCACGAAGGTTCGGCGGTTGATATGTGCTCCGGTAAAATAAGATAGTTTTCTAAGCCTTTTAATTTCATTAGTCCTTTTAGCAGTTTATTGAAGTTTTCTTTTCTTTTTGCTATAAATTGAGGTAGTTTATCTAACTGCGATAAGCCCACGGAAGCCTGCCAATCCGTAATTTTCAGGTTATATCCGAGTTGCGAATAAACATATTTGTGGTCATAGCCCTCCGGTAAGTTGCCGAACTGCCGGTTAAATCTATTTTTACAGGTATTATCTTTGCCGGGCTTACACCAACAGTCCCTTCCCCAGTCCCTAAGCGATAAGGCGATATTATAAAGTTCGGGGTTGTTTGTAATAACCGCCCCGCCTTCTCCCATAGTAATGTGGTGGGCAGGGTAAAAACTCAGCGTAGATATGTGTCCGAATGTTCCGGTATAGCGTCCTTTAACCTTTGAGCCTAAAGCATCGCAATTATCTTCGATCAGCCACAAATTATGCTTATCGGCAATTTTTAAGACTTTTTCTACGTCGAACGGATTGCCGAGGGTATGGGCTATAAATATAGCTTTGGTTTTGGGGGTTATAGATTCCTCTATTTGCGATGGGTCTATATTGTAGGTTCCTAATTGAACATCGATAAATACCGGGATTAATCCATTCTGTATTATAGGAGCTATAGTAGTCGGAAAACCTGCCGCCACGGTAATAACCTCGTCGCCTTTTTTAAGCCTTTTTTTATTTAATCTTGGAGAGGTTAGTGTCGTAAGCGCGATGAGATTTGCGGAGGAGCCGGAATTTACGGTTAAGGCATATTTTATGTTTAGAAATTTCGATAATTTCTCCTCGAATTCGTCGTTAAACCTTCCCGCGGTAAGCCACATATCGAGAGAAGAATCTATCATATTATCTAAGTCTTTTTCGTCTATGATTTTTCCGGAGGCAGGTATATATATTTTATTGTCATTTCCCGATTTCTGTTCGGAATGGGCTTGTTTTGATTTAAAATAAAGCCTTGCGGATGTCTTTGCAAATTCTCTTAATACAATATCTAATTTATTATTTTTAAGAGTCGCTATTTTGCCTTCGATTAATTGTCCGGCTATACTGCATACCCTATCTATTATTGCGACGGAATCTACCGGCAAGACGCCATCCGTTATATCAAATTTGCTTTCGATTAGAATTCCGTCTCTGGATCTGTTTGATGTCAACGGAAAATAAAGATAATCTCTATATTTGCTTTTATCTATTATTAAAACAGGTCTTTTTTTGAGGCCCGAAAAGTCTGAATAAGGTATCATTGCGATGC
>JAJYQZ010000157.1 GCA_021794335.1 bacterium | reverse complement strand
TAAATAAAAAATTTATAAGGAAAAAGCCGCCAAGGCTGCCGGAGGTTTCAGAACCAACCGTGGTCAGGCATTTTGTCAGACTATCGAGCTGGAATATGTGCGTAGATTCGGTTTTTTATCCGTTAGGATCCTGTACTATGAAATATAATCCAAAGATAAACGAGTTAATAGCATCATTTGATAATATAAAAAGTTTACACCCTTTAACGCCCGTCCACCTTGTTCAGCCGGTTTTAAAAATAATACACGATTTTAACCTCATTCTTTGCGAGCTTACAGGTTTGGATGAATTTAGTTTTTCGCCCCAGGCCGGCGCCGCAGGCGAATTTACAGGATTAAAGGTTATAAAAAGATATTATGACTTAAAGGGTGAGAAAAGAGATATTATACTCATACCCGACAGCGCGCATGGAACCAATCCTGCAAGTTCCGCCCTCGCAGGCTTTACCTCAGTGGAAATTAAAACAGGTGTAAACGGTCATATCGAGGCAAAAGATGTGGAAGGATACCTCTCTAAAAATGTTGCGGCGATAATGATAACAAACCCCAACACCCTTGGAATTTTTGAGAAAGATATTAAAAAGATAAGTGAAATCATGCATAAAAACGGCTCATTGGTTTATATGGACGGGGCTAATTTTAATGCCTTTATCGGTAATGTTAAGGTTTCTGATATGGGGATAGATATAATCCAGATTAATTTACATAAGACATTTTCCACTCCGCACGGGGGAGGCGGACCCGGGAGCGGAGCCGTTGGAGTCGCCGGTTTTCTGAAGGATTATCTGCCGGTACCCTATGTGAGTTTTAATAACGGTAATTATAATTTAAGCGAAGACAAAAAACAAACCTTCGGGAGAATCGCTCCATTTTTATGTAATTTCGGCGTTCTTTTAAAGGCTTACGCTTATCTTCTTTCTCTTGGAAATAATAATATTTCGTCGGTCAGCGAAATTGCAATTCTTAACGCAAATTATATCAAGAAAAGGCTCGGTAAAATATTTAAAGGCGCAGACCCGTTCGAAGATAGGTTATGCATGCACGAATGCGTTTTTACCGATAAGGCGATAGAGGATAATGAAATATCAACCATTGAACTTGCAAAGCTTTTAATAGATTACGGTTTTCATCCTCCAACGGTTTACTTTCCGAAAAATATACACGGCGCTATCATGATAGAACCGACAGAGACAGAGTCTATAAAGACAATGGACAGCTTTTTAAAGGCGATAGAAAAGATCGGGTTTAAAACTAAAAAGTCTGCCGCACTTAAATCTCCCCGCAGAACAAAGGTTAAGAGGGTTAACGAGGTGCTGGCAAATAAACATCCCATATTTAAATATTAATAATTCTATCACAAATCCCGATTTAGAAAATATTTATAAGTTCTAATATTAAATAACACTGGATTCCCGCTTTCGCGGGAATGACACCCGTTGGGTTAAAGTTTAAATTCCATTATCGTCCCAACCCGCTTCAGCGGGAAAGTTTCTTTGAAACTTCACATATCGGAGGCACGCGTTGAAAGGCGCACGCCGCCTTTGCGTGCCGGAGATGCTGAAAGCCGAGAGCGAAGCGATAATCCAGAAAATAAATTTCTAAATCGGGATTTGGGTCATATCTTGTTGTTGAATTAATATATTAATATGCTAAAATATTAATATTAAACAAAAATAAGGAGGGGTATAGCCATGAACTTTAAAGAGGTTAATTTCGAAGCCGCCGACGGCGGAAATATTTACGGTTCTTTATTCGGTTCGTATCCCGATATTGTTATACTGGCGCATGGCAAGGTTTTTAACAAGGAAAGTTATTATGACCTGTGCGAGGCTCTTCTAAAAAATAAAATATCATCTTTAGCCTTTGATTTTAGGGGTTACGGAAATTCAAAACAGGGGCGTGGATCTCCTTTTGCGTATGGAGAGGATGTTATAGGGGCTATTAATTTTGCTAAGAGCTTGGATTTTGTAAAAAACATAACGCTTTTGGGCTCCAGCATGGGAGGCGCCGCCGTTTTAAACGCATCTAAACTTTTTAAGCCTTCGGAGATAAAATCCGTTATTGCCTTATCTCCCGTCTATGCCGATGGCGTCGATTTTATCGATGTCCCCATTCACTATTTAGGCTCGGAAGGGGAACAGTTTGCGGAAGGCATTAAAAAAATGCATGCCCAGACCAAGTCTCCAAAAACCATTCACTTTTTTAACGGCAGCGCCCATGCCCAAAATATTTTCGCGACGGAATCAAAAGACGAGATTATTTCATTAATAGTTTCTTACATTAAAGAAGAAGAGGCTTAAGTAATATGCCTGCTATTTTCTTCGTTTTTCTCGTTATACTTCTTCAAAGAGCCAATACGAATATGATTCAATCCATAAATCCGCTCTTTGTTAAGTACGTCCTTGATGTAAATCTTGTTTATATCGGCGTTACAACGGCTACATACGCCGTCAGCACTCTTTTGGTCAGGTATCTTTTAAGTATCAGAGTAAAACCGCAATTAATTTCCAGATTTATTATAGCTGGGCTAATTTTATTTAGTTTTGCAATTTTTGGATATTTTATTTCGACATCCTTTCCCGAATTTTTAATTTTCGTAATTTTATCGGGTTTTGCAACAGCCATTATTATGCCGTTTCTGTTATCCCTTG
>JAJYQZ010000080.1 GCA_021794335.1 bacterium | reverse complement strand
ACGTAGCGTCTCTTTACGAATTGCGGGATTATCAGCATATATCTAATGCAGGGGTTTTAACCTGGCAAAAAGATATAGTAAATTATTGCGTTAAAAACAGGGTCGTCAGGCTATGGTATTCCCATCCGTATGATATCTGGGAATACAAATACCTGAAAGCAATGAAGTCTTTTACGAATTATATTGAAAAAAAACAAAAACAGGGAAAACTACTTGTAAGGCCGATGACCTATTTTGCCGGTTTTATGCTTAGATTTTTAAAAACCAGATATTCCTTTATATCCTCAAAGGACGGCTCGTTAACGCTGTTTATAAAAAACAAAGAAGGATTGAAGGGAATTACCGTAGCTTTACCCAGAAATCAAATTAAGAAACCGGCTAATCGGGGCGGCGTATATAAAATCGAGGAGGGTAGGCGATATTATTATATCGTTTTTACGGAGAATATCGATGAAGACACGGTTCGTTTTAAGGGTAGCGGCCGCAACGGCAATGGGGCTGCTGGCGGTTCTTAATTTTGTCCCGGTTCGGAAATGTGCCGCGGCTGAATGCAATAATCCTGCCTTTGCCTTGTGGAGCAGGTTTTATAGTGCAAAAATAAGAAATGATAAAAAATATTATATTGTTCCATATAATGACAATATAATAGCGTTATATTTTTTGAGCAAAAATAAAAATATTGGAATTATAAAAGATTATATAATATGGTATTTCAAGCATCTTAACTATCCCGATAAATTCGGCCTTACAGGAACAATGTACGATTATACAATTTCCAGGTCAGGATGCAAGGAGAAACCTGTAAATACTTACGATTCGGCCGACAGCTATGCCGCAACCTATATTATGTTGGTTAATGAATACTATATAAAAACTAAAGATATTAAGATAGTTCGGCACGTGTTTAAAAAATTGAAAGACGTCACATACATTATTAATTATTTGCAGGATCCTAAGAACGGGCTAATCAGAGTATTAAAGGGTAAAGACGAGGAGTATCTTATGGATAATTGCGAAGATTACGGAGGCATAACGGCATACCTGAATTTATTGAAAATAATGGGAAGAAAATACCTGGGGGCTTACAAACGCTACAAAAGGTTCAGAAAATCAATAAAAACCGCTATTATAAAAAACCTTTACAACAAACGCCGGCATAACTTTGATTGGGCGGTTATCGATGGCAGGAAGCGTTACTCAAACTGGGATATTTATTACCCTGATGCACTAGCCCAATTATTTCCGATATTATATGGCATTGTGAATAGCCGCAAAATAAGCGGAAAATTATTGTGGAATAAATTTGAGTCGTTTTATGGAAACAAGTCTGATTCGTTTCCTCTCGAACAGAAAGTTTTATATATTCTAACTAAGTCAAAAGCAAATAAATAGAATAATATCATGTTATGCGTATGTTATTAGACGCTAAAAAAAGCTATCAATTACCGGAGGTTTTAAATGAGTTTAAAATTATTATTTATTTTCGGCACTCGTCCTGAAGCTATTAAACTGGCACCTCTTATAATAAAGGCAAAAGAATGCGGCTTTTTTGACGTAAAAGTATGTTTAACCGGACAGCATAAACAAATGCTCGAGCAAGTTATAAATTTCTTTGATATAAAAATAGATTATAGTTTTAACCTGATGAAGCCGAATCAATCTCTTTTCGGCATAACCGCAGATATCCTTAATTCCATAGAACCTTTAATCGAAGAGGAAAAGCCGGATTTTATAATAATACAGGGGGATACGACTACGGCTTTTGTCGGCGCTCTTTCGGGGTTCTATAAAAAAATAAAAGTGGTTCATGTAGAAGCCGGATTAAGAACCAATGATAAATACTCTCCATTTCCTGAAGAAATGAACAGAGTCTTAATAAGCCGCATAGCGGATTACCATTTTGTTCCAAGTAAAAAATCTTCGGATAATTTATTGGTCGAAGGATTAAGGGATAACATTTATATAGTTGGCAATACGGCTATAGATGCTTTATTGATAGGTCTCGATTTAATAAAAACAAATGGCGACGAGAAATATCTGAGATTTTTTAATTTTTTGGACTTTTCTAAAAAAATAGTTCTAGTAACAGGACATAGAAGGGAAAATTTTGGCGATGGATTAAAAAATATATGCGAGGCGCTAAAAGAGATAAATGACCAAAGCCATAATATTCAAATAGTATATCCGGTTCATCTTAATCCAAATGTCAGAGAACCCGTATTCCGCATACTTGGAGACATCAGGGGGATATTTCTTATAGAGCCGCTCGAATATGAATATATGATATGGCTAATGAATAAATCGTTTCTGATATTGACTGACAGCGGAGGAATTCAGGAGGAAGCATCGTTTTTAGGAAAACCGCTTATCGTAATGAGGGATTCTACGGAGCGCATAGAAGGTTTGGAAGCAGGCGTTTCTGTGCTTGTCGGCACCGATAAGGATAAAATAGTAAGAGAAACGCTCGATTTGCTTGTAAATAAATCGCGGTATAATAAAATGAGCACGCCGGTTAATGTATATGGAGACGGTAATTCTTCAAAAGAAATCATTGATATTTTAGATAAAGAAGGACATATCGGAATCAAAAGGAGGCGGGATTTGCAGAAACCTGTTACCGCAATATAATAGGCAATCAGTTAAGACCATTAATTTAGTGTAAA
>JAJYQZ010000046.1 GCA_021794335.1 bacterium | reverse complement strand
AGTTTTTTCTTTTAATAATCTTGCAAAGTTTGCATTCGTAGAAAAAGAATTATATTTAGATGTGTAATTTGCTTTAAATCTTATAGTAATATCAGGTTTTTTTAAAAATCTGATTAATTGTTCTTCGGTAAAATTAGGCATCGGATACCCAAATCCGAGCGGATTTTTTCCATACCCTAATTTTCTTTTTACCGGTCGCATTACAACAATATAATTATTGTTTTGCTTTATGGCATTGACATTAACATAATATTGAATAAACGATGTCATTAGACTACTGGGGATATACTCTTCACCATTGAATTGAGTTACGACAATACCGCCGGAATTATATTTAACTTGAATACCTTTAACGTCAAGTATTCCGTTACTAAAAAAATTAACCCCGTTTCCTCCACAACTTGAAACGAATCCGTTGATTCCGGTATTTTTTGCTGTCAGCCATGGAGAACAATTAACATCGCCGCCATAGGTTAATCCCTTAAGAAAAGAATTAAACCCAACAATATCATGATTATCTGGCAGTATAAATGAAACCTTTCTATTTTCTTGAAGAGAGGACTGTTTGACTTGAACTCCGCCGCAGCCCGACAATGCAAGAGCGCTGGCAAATAAAAACATTGATAGAATAAGCAAGGAAAAACCGAAGCGATTAAAACGCTTGGAAACCTTTTTCATTTCTCTCCTCCAAAGTTAAAGGTTTAATTTATGGTAAATATGTTAGAATAAACAAAATAAAAAGAGTTAATAGATAATTAACCTCTATTAATGAATTCCATAAAAATTATAATACCTCCCCCTCCCCCGAAATGTCAATAAAAAAATTGGGTTTGTCAAGTTGCTATTTAAAAATATGGTAGATGGACACGGACATACTTAACGGTAGGGAAGTGAGAATACGTAAGCGGGTGCGTTATGAGCCAAATTTTTCTAAGAATTTCGTCGGAGAATAAAGCCTGATGTTTTCAATATCCTCGAAATGTTTAATATTGCCTGTTATTAAAGGTATTTCTTCTTGAATGGCTATCTCTATAAAAGGAAGGTCAGACGGGTCTTTAACGGGGAACAAAAACGGGTCCGGCGTTACAAGTTTGGATTCTGACGATATATAATGCAATAAATGCGCTATAAGAGTTTTGGGGAAAGAAAACTTAGGACTGCTTAAAACCCTGCCGTATTCGGACAAGATTCTCGTATCCGCATTAATCGTCAACGTTCCGTTAACCGCCATATTTAACAACTTAGCCGGAGAACCGTCTGGTTTAATGATGCCGGAAACTATGACGTTTGTATCGAGTACGACGTTCATGTGAAATCCTTTTGCTTCCTTGCTTTTTTAACCTCGGCAATAATATCATCGTTCGTCAGTTTATTTAAATCTCGCTTTACTGAATACGTCCTTAATTTATCGAGAGCCGACTGAGCCTTTGCCTTTCTAATAGATTTCAACTGTTCTTCTATGTCGCCGTTTTCTGCTTCAATCACGATAGCCTTAGGTTTTCCGTTCACCGTTATTATGGTTTCCTCGCCCGTGCCTGATTCCCAAAGCTTTGACGGATTGCTTCTTAATTCTTTGCTTGTCATAAATTTCATATTTAGCTCTTTTTTATTTAGTTTTATTTAATAGTATTTTATTATATGATTATTTGAGATACTATATATCATACAATAATTATATTTAAAAGTCAAATTTAGAAGGCTGTCTTGATAGTTTCTAAATGGCCTTGACAAATACCGATATCCGATTGACTTTTTTAAAATAATGGTTTAAAATTAGTCATCGACCGCTGTTTGTAAAATTTAACCGCCGTCTATTTTTGCTAAACTTGAACAAGTTCAACGATACAAACTGCTTCCGCTAATATATTTTGTCTTAACTGTTAAATAAAAAACATCGCTATAAGTCTATAAATTTTATGAAACAATTTAAAAAAGTATTGATAGCCAACAGAGGCGAGATTGCTTCGAGAGTTATCAGGGCTTGCAAAGAGCTTGGCATTAAAACGGTCGCTATTTATTCCGAAGCCGACAGTCAAGCTCTTCACGTAAAAAAAGCCGACGAAGCGTATCTCGTAGGACCCGGACCGATATCCGGCTATCTCAATATCAACAGGATAGTAGATTTAGCCATAAACACAGGCGCAGACGCAATACATCCCGGTTACGGTTTTTTGTCCGAAAATCCAAAATTCCCTGAAGTTTGCGAAAAAAGAGGAGTAATATTCATAGGACCGTCTTCTCAAACTATAGCTATGATGGGGGATAAGATAGAATCTAAAAGACTGATGAAGTCGGTTGGGGTTCCCGTGGTCGAAGGATCCGAAGGCGGGGTCGAATCGGAAGAAGAAGCTGTCGCCATTGCAAATAAAATAGGCTATCCCGTTATGATAAAGGCTTCGGCCGGGGGCGGCGGAAAAGGCATAAGAATTTGTTTTAACGACGGGGAGTTGATTAAAAATTTTCCCTTATCACGTTCCGAAGCCGAAAAATCTTTCGGAAACCCCGAAGTTTTTATAGAAAAGTACATAGAAAAGCCCCACCATATCGAATTTCAAATACTTGCGGATAATTACGGAAATATCATACACCTCGGCGAAAGAGACTGCTCTATTCAGAGAAGGCATCAAAAACTTATAGAAATCGCCCCTTCGCTTATTTTAAACGAA
>JAJYQZ010000346.1 GCA_021794335.1 bacterium | reverse complement strand
AAAAAAATCTGTATAAAGACGTTAACCTTGCTATGATTATTTCTTCCGGATTACAATTTATACGAATGTCTTTGTAATTGCCGCCGTTTGATTTTAAGACAAGTTCGCCCAAGTTGCCCCTAAATACCTTTTTGACGGCAGCGTAGATTGAAAAGTCGTCCTTTAAATAAACCACGTAAAGCTTGCCTTCGGTAAAGTCTTCGGGATTTGTAAAAAAAGAGGCGGTAAAGATATCGTTTTCGTTTATTATAGGCGACATCGAGTTATTTGCCATAACTCCTGTGAAACCGGTTTTGTCGATAGATTTAAACGTAAAATTTTTGCAAATAAGCGGATTAGCCTTACAAGAGGTTAATTCCAAAACTTCTTTCGAATCTACTCCGTCAATTCTGGAATAGATTGAATTGTTTGCTAACTCTAATGCTAATTGCATAACAGGTCCTCCTTTTTAAAAATGTTTTTAATGAAATTTTCCGCTTCTTTATACGTGCCGAAAGATTCTTCCGAATAGAGTTCTTCCCGTCCGATTAAAAAATAGCAACAATAATCGGATTTTAATTTTTCGACTTTGGCAAGACGGACGTCTTTGATTCTTGCGGTTATTTTTTCGCCTTTTGAGGTTATCAATTTGATAAACATTTTAGTCCTCCTTAAAAAATAACTTTTAATTAAGTATGATATTTGTTATAATACAATTAAGTTATTATATTGTTATTCATACTTATAAGCATAATAAAAGATTTTATGACGTTTGTCAATAGAAAAATTTAAACCTGTATGCTAAAATGAAAGCAGACTAATTTTTAAAGGAGATTAAGCCAATGGAAAAACTCGGAAAACTTATTCAGGATTTAAGAAAAAGAAAAAATTATACAGTGGAAGAATTTGCGAAAGAAATCGATTTAAAACATATCAGCGTAAATTTGATAGAAAACGGGCAGAGGCTGCCGAGCGCGGAAAAGCTGGAAAAAATAATAGAAGTCTTGAAATTGAACAACGATACGGTAGAAGAGCTTTACAGGATATTAATTTTTGAAAAATTAAAAGACGCCGTGAAAGAAAGCGTTTTAAAAAAGATATTGTTCGATAAAAACGTTATGCCGGCGAAATTCATATCGAGAGTAAAAAAAGACGTTGAATACGAAAGATATAGATTGTCGGGCAAGCTAAAAGAGGTATTGGCGGGAGAAGGCAAATTTTCCAAAAAAGAAATAATAAATCTTGCCGAAGAATTAAACCAACCGGCGGAAGAATATTTAAGCCTTGCAGAAATAGTTCCGGACGAGCTGACGGAATTTACGAGGTATAAAGGGGCGAACGATTTTATAAAGACTTTGTTAAATATTAAAAATCCTCAGAAAATAGAAAGCTTAATTAAAGATTTTACCGACGTTATCGAAACCCTTAATTCTTAAAAATTATTCATGAGAGACAAATTAGAAGATTTGTGGCGACATAGAGCCGTATTTACGGGCAGGTTCGTAAAGTTCGGGATTAAGGCGGACAAGAAAGGAAGTCCGGTATCTACAGTTCTGTTATCCGAAATAAGGGACGAATCCGGCATTTACCTATGCGACCATATGTGGATAGACGACGCAAAAGGTTTTTATTCCCTTGATTTAATAACCGGCGATACCGTCCAGTTTTACGGAAAAGTAGAAGCTTACAAGAAAGGATATAGAGGTAACAGGCATATCGACGTTATGTCGAAAAAGCCTATAAAGTGGGATTACAAAATAACGAACGTAATAGGAGTTAAAAAGATAGCCCCTTATTGGGACGACTGCGACGTTGATTGCGAAATATAGCCGCAAAACGATTATTATTAGATTTAAGCCAGTTTTGAAAACCGTTAATGGTTTTATACCTAAAGATGAGTTTCCGAGCCTTAAAACGCAAATTAGAGCGTATTTCTTTTCGTAAAATTGGCAAAAACCGTTTGAAATAAAAAACAAAAAGAAAAAGCGCAGCGCTTGAGGCAAAATTTGCCTCAAGTAAAATCAGCTTAAAATTTACTTCCTAAAATAATCTATTTTAGGAAGTAAACCGACAAGATAGAATAAAAAAATTATAAAATTTTATGGTTTTAGAGTCGATTTTTAGGCGAAAAGTTCCGATTATAGTATTGTGGGAAATTTTATTTACGCCGATTAACTTGATAATCTTTCCGTATAGTGCTATATTTTATTATATAGAGTTATTAATTTTTAAAAGGTATTTAAAATTATGGAAGAAACAATTAAAGCCACGTTTGTTAAAGACGGCGATTGGTGGATAGGATATAGCGACGAAGTTCCTGGTGCGTTAACTCAGGGAAAAACATTAGAGGAAGCAAAAGAAAATCTTATCGACGCCATACAACTCATACGTCAACCGGTAAAAACCGACATTGCTTCTTTATCGCATAAGCAGGAAATTACTCTTAAAATTAATTTTGCATGAAACAAAAAAGCCTGATTAAACATCTTAGAAAGCATAATTGCGTTTTGGATGTTGAAGGCGCTAAGCATAGCAAATTTATTAACATCGAAAACGGAAAAGTTGCTACGGTTCCCCGCCATAAAGAAATTAACGATTTTTTAGTTATAAAAATTTGTAAAGAATTGGATATACCTAATCCTTAAAAATCCTTTCATATTTGCGTTTTAAGGCTTGGAAGCGGTCGGGCAG
>JAJYQZ010000091.1 GCA_021794335.1 bacterium | reverse complement strand
CGGAGTTTGCCGTTTTGGGAAAAAATATGTCCCCGAGGGTTTATAATGTTCCTAAGGAAATAGATGAAAGGATCGCGTCCTTAAAATTAAAATCGATGGGCATCGAGATAGACACCCTTACGGATGAACAGATTAATTACTTGAAGTCATGGCAGGAAGGGACATAAAAAATAAAATAAAGGGGTCAGATTTATTTATTTACTTTATTTCTTTTTTTAAAATAAATAAATCTGACCCCTTTATTTTAAGTTTAAATCGTATAAATATTTTATGCCCTTGAGCGTCCAGTATTCGTCGAGGATTTTTTTCGCTTTTATGCAGGTGTCGTCGAAAATTAAACCGGAATATCCCCCCGTAAAAATAACATTTAAATTATTAATATCGCAATTATAATAATCGCAAATATTTTCGATAAATCCCTCAATCAGGAATATAGTTCCGTAATACACTCCCGACATTATAGACATTTCGGTATTTATTCCTACCGGACTTTGCGGCTTTCCCGTATTTTTTGTAATATTTATAAGAGGAAGTTTTTCGGTTGACCTGTGAAGGCAGGCGGCAAGCGAGGGTAACCCGGGGAAAATAATTCCGCCCAAAAAATCCCCCTTTTCATTTACCGCATCGATAGTTAAGGCAGTTCCTAAATCTACGACGATCTGGAATTTTTGGCTTGTAAAATGGGCATAACTTATGTCGGCAATCCTGTCGGAACCTAATCGTTCAGGGTTTTCCACACAAATACGGATATTTAATTTTATTTTTGATGAAATAAATAAAGGGTCTATTTTAAATTTTTTGAAAAAATCTTTATAAACACGGTCAACACTTGGAACGACCGAAGAGACGGAAATCCCGTCTATATCTTTTAAATCGAATAAATCAAAATTTTTAGAAAAATTTTGATTTAAATCTTTCGCGCAAGCCATGGAGGATGTATTTACCCTGAATGTTTTAACTATATTGCCTTCCGTATCGAATATTCCAAAAACGGAAGATGAATTACCGATGTCGCATGCTAATAACATAGAAACGTGGAAAGAGCTTAAAGATATATTTCGCCCGAAACAACCTTCTCGAGTTCGTTTTCACCCGTCTTTAAAAGAAGAGCGCCTTTTGAATCTATTCCGACAACCTGTCCCTTAACCCTCTTGTCTTTAATATTTATCTCGATTTCCTTGCCTATCATGTTAAAGTATTTTTGGTAATATTGAAGAACGGACGACAAGCCTGTGGATAAAAACATTTCATAATATTTATCGAATTTGTTAAGGATAGAAGTAATAAGTTTGTTTCTATTTAGAAGGCCTGTAAATCCGTCTGTTTTTTTTGATTCTATTAAAAGGGATGTGGCAATATTTTTTATGCCGTCTTCCATATCATTTTCTTCGGCATTCACATTTATTCCGATGCCGACTATAATATGCTCTATTATCATATTTTGCGTGCTCATCTCGGTTAATATTCCGGAAACCTTTTTTGAGCCTATAAGGATGTCGTTAGGCCATTTAATTTGAGGCTTTAAAGAGGCAACCTCCGCAATTGCGTCTGCAACCGAAACGGCGGCCAAAATAGTCATTCCTTGAGCAACTTCAGGGCTGAATTTAGGTTTTAATATTATGGACATATATATATTGCAGCCGCATGGGGATGTCCAGATTTTTCCGTTTCTCCCCCTTCCCTTTTCTTGATAATCCGATATTACGACGCTGCCGTTTTTTACCCCTTTAACTGAAAGTTCCCTTGCCAATGTGTTGGTAGAATCCACTTTTTCTTCATAATATATGTTCTTGCCGATAAAAGAACCCTTCAGATTTTTTTTAATTTCAAAAATGTCGATATAATTCATATCTTTCAAATCAGTTTCATCCATTTTTTATAACCTCTTAAAACTTTTAGAAATTTATTTATAATTAATAAGAATTAATAAAAAAAGCACAACTAACCGTTATAACCGTCAGCCCCGTAGGTTATATTTTACACTATTTTAATTTAAAATTTAACTAAATAATAAAATTCAAGGAGAAATCTGCAGGTACTATCGAATTGGTCAGCGAACCCATAGAGATATAATCTACTCCGGAATCTTGCGCTATTTTTTTTAATTTGTTTACGGTTATATTGCCCGAAGCTTCCGTTAAGGACTTGCCGTTTATAAGATTAACGGCGTTTTTCATGGCAAAGACATCCATATTGTCAAGCATAATTATATCGGCTCCGCCTTCGAGGCATTCTTTTACCTCGTCTAAAGTAGATGCTTCCACTTCTATTTTAAAATTAAATCCCGAATGGTAATCCCTTACCATCTTTAAAGCATTTTTTATGCCGCCGGCTAATTTAATATGGTTGTCCTTTATTAATATCCCCGATGATAGGTCGAACCTGTGGTTTTCAGCCCCCCCCGTCTTAACGGCATATTTTTGGAGCAGCCTTAACCCGGGGATTGTTTTTCTTGTGTCTAAAACTCTTGTTTTAAGCCCTTCGAGCTCTTTCACCGCTAAGTTTGCGATTGTTGCAATTCCCGATAAGTGCTGGATAAAGTTGAGAGCCGTCCTTTCCGCGTAGAGTATAACGCTCGCTTTTGCTTTTAAAAATATTATCTCTTGAGATTTCGAAACATAATCGCCCTCTTGAACCAAAAAATTTATTTCATAATTATTTTTGGAGACTATGTCGAAAACCGCCCTGAATATTTGCAGGCCGCAAACAATGCCGTTCGATTTTGAGGTAACGGCGCAGCTGATTTCGGGATCGTTTTTGAGGGTAACGGCATCCGTCGTAATATCTCCGCCCTTTATATCTTCGCTTAAAGCGTTATAAATGAGAGGTTTTACCTGGGATTCGAATAAATGCATATTTTTGGCTTATATGGCGCGTCCTTAACTGCCTAACGCCGTCTGCTTAATTTTTTCTATTTCTTCCTTGACAAGCCTTTCGATAATTTCGGGCAGTATGTTCTTTATATTTTCAATTACTTGAGGCTTAATTTCTTCCAGTGTTTTTTGTATCGAATTTTTTAATAATGCGTCCAATTTTAACAGGCTCTGCTCGTCTAAAATTTCCAATTTTAACCCCCCTTCGGTTGTAATTTCATTTTTAATTATAATATTTTCTTCCAGATTTATAATATTTTTATTTAATTCTTGAACAGGTTCCTCTATAACAGGTTCCTCTAACGTTTTATTAAGTTTTTCCGGCTCTTCGAATACGCCGTCTTCGGCAGGCAAAGCAGGTTCTTGGGCTTCAAGGCTTTCTTCCTGCATTTTAACGCGGGTCCCCGGTTCATCCTGTTTATTAAGTTTCTGGAATTCTTCAAAGATGGCATCGTCTTTAAAAAGATTTTCAAAAGCCTGGCTTAATTCTGCGGAATCGATGTTGACCACATTGTTTGAATATATGCCGAAAGAATCGTTTTCATCCTCTTTTAGGGCGTCTTCGGTTTCGGCAGGAGTTGCAGGTACGGGAGCTGCCGGAGCCGGCTCCGCTTTTGCCGGAGATTCAGGCGCTTTTTTATCCGCTTCTTTAGTTTCGAATAACGAAATATCGTATATTTTTTCCCCCGTTTTTTCGGGGATGTCTATAATGCCCAGTATTCTTTTTATTTTTGAAAGAAACATCTCTTTTTCAAACGGCCTGTATATAAATCCGTTAACCCCGTCCCTGATAAGAAGCTCCCTTTCGTTATCCGACAAATCGGAAGGTACTAAAAGAATAAGAGGAATCGGGGAGAGATCGGCGTTATTTTTAATTTCGGAAACATTTCCCTTAACTTCGGTATTGACCGAATTATAACTTAATATAATAATATCGGGATGGAAGTCTTTGGCTATTTTAAATAAAGACGACGGTTCGCTAATCGGATTTAAATTGAAGTCAGGGTTATTTATGAATATGGTTGAAACAGCCTTTTGCATTGAATCGCTATCATCGATAAAAATTACATTATATGCCATTATGACCTCCCATATATTAATGCCGCCTGCATTTTCCTTTGCGGGCTAAGGAAATTAATGCTTTAAAATATACGCGGTTTTTGTTATACTGATAACTGTTATTTTTTAATGTTTTAAGGTTAATTTTAATATTATTAAATAATATAGTCAATAATTTATTATTTTAGCATAAATTAATTTTAATATTTTTTATATAAACGAGGGATTTTTTTATCAATAAGTTATGTCAACAATAGACAGATACATATTTAAACAATTTATCCCTCCTTTTATATTCGGACTTTTAATATTTACCTTTAGCATTACGATAAACCGGATTTTATTGCTTACCCAGATGGTGCTTAATAAGGGGGTCAGCATAACTGCCGTACTAAAGCTTGCCAGTTTAACGATTCCTGATTTCATGATAATAACCCTTCCCATATCTTTTTTGCTTGCGGTATTGACGGTTTTCGGGAAAATGACGCAGGACAACGAAATTATGGCATTAAAGGTTTCCGGCGTCTCTATTTTTAAACTGACAAAGCCGGTCCTTCTTTTTGCCGTGATACCGCTTGCCATTTCAATTTTATTTTCTTTTTATATGGCTCCGAGATTTAACTTTTTTTTCAGGGTGCTTGCGGTAAAAGAATTTAAAAAAGCGGCGCTTTCGGCATTAAAAAAAAATGCTTTTACGGATAAATTCGGAAAATTAAAAATTTTTGTCAGGGATGTCAACACGAACAAATCTACCTTAAAGGGTATTTTTATACTGAACAAGGTGCATAATACGCCTGAAACCCTGATTGCCAAAAGCGGCGCTATCGTTTATAACCAAAAACAAAATACCCTGTATTTTTATTTAAAAAACGGCATAATTCAAAATCAAGACCCGAATTCTAAAAATTTTTGGATATTGCATTTTAACACATATAAGATAAATATAAAATTAAAAGGGCTGTCGTTTCCGGGTAAAAACGGTTCCGTTCATTTTATGACATTTCCCGAACTCGCAAGAAGGTATTTATCGGAAAAGGATAACAAGATAAAGAACATTTATCTCATATACTTATACAAAAAGATTGCCATTCCCCTTGCCACAATATTGTTTGTATTTATCGGCATGTCCCTCGGGATGTTTCTTGAGAAAAGAAGTCTGTTTCTGGCAATTTCCTATACGATAATAATTGTGACGGCTTATTATATTTTATTTACATCGGGGTTTTATCTGTCGCTAAGAAATCAAATAAATCCGGTTATAGGCGTTTGGGGGGCGGATTTGTTTCTTTTTGTTTCAGGTTTTATATTGTATTTAAGGACACTTTTAAGATAGATAATGCGGTGAAATAATATGAAAATAAAAATATTGCAAAGATATTTATTGGCCGAATTTTTGAAGTATTTGGCCGTCGCCCTTTTAAGCTTAGCCGCTTTTTATATTGTGGTGGATTTTATTTCTAATATAGGCGCATTCACAAAGCATTCTCCAGACGCCGGTTATGTGATTCTATATTTTTTATATAAACTTCCGGAAATAATTTACAGGGTGCTTCCGTTATCCGTCCTCTTATCGACCCTGCTTACCATAACATTTTTGAATAAAAACAATGAAATAATGCCTGTAAAGTCTTCGGGTTTAAGTATGTTTAAGTTCTTTATGCCGTTAATTTTGACCGGAATTATAATATCGATGTCCGCTTTTTTTCTTTCTAATTTTATTGCCGTTAAGACCAATATACTGAGAAGGTTCGTAATGCAAAGGTATATCAACAAAAATTCGTCCTACGATATAGATTCCGTATATAAATACAGGACAAAGGACATTATGATTCATTACAAAAAATACATTATTACGGCAAAGTCTTTAGACCCGTCTAAGAGCCTCATTAAAGGCGTCAATATTTATGCGTTCGATAACGATTTTATCTTAAATAAAAGATATATAGCAAAAGAAGGGTATTTTAAACATAATAATCTGAAGTTAATTAACGGGCGGATAGACAAATTCGAATTTAAAAATAAATCCGAATTTTCGGAAAAATTTTTTAAAAATGTGGAAATGCCTATTAATTTAAACTTAAATTTTTTTAAATCTTACACCCTGAAACCGGAATTTCTTTCTATAACCAGCCTGTCGAAAATGATTGCAGTCGCAAAAAAAACGGAATCCGGCGTCAGTTATATTCTTACCGGTTTTTATTCCAAATTATCCTACCCGGTAATAAACCTGATTCTTATACTTATCGGCATTTCCGTTGGATTATTGCTGGAAAAGAAAGGCGGCACGCCTATTGCGATAGGAATAAGCATCGTATTTGCCTTTACATGGTGGATTGTTAATTCCATTGCCCTGTCGCTCGGGGAGTCCTCCCAGCTGAATCCGCTTTTAGCCGCGTTTATGGCAGATATTATATTTTTATTATTTGCCGTATATCTTATGGCAGATATAGATTAACCGGGCGTTATTTATACCTCGAAGGTTAATCCGTCATAGGCGGGTATAAAATTCCCGTATGCGTCGTATTTTTTAATTTCTTCGTAGTCGATATTGTGTCCCATATGCGTAAAGTAAGTTCTGGCGGGATTTATTCTTCTGGAAACGGTTATCGCTTCATCAATGCTTAAATGCGTCGGATGCGGTTTGTATCTCAGCGCGTCTATCATCAATACCTTTAAACCGTTTAATAATTTAAAAGATGTTTCCGGTATTTTCGAAACATCGGTAATATATGCAAAATCGTTTATTCTATATCCGTTTATTATGCTTTCGCCGTGGTAAACGGGAACAGCCGTTATGCTTAACCCGTTAATTTCAATTCTGTCTTTTAATATATTCGGCGTAAGGTTAGGCTTGCTTGAAAGCGTTTTTTCTTTAAATATATAATCGAATTTATTTTCGATGAAATGTATCGCTGCTTCAGAGGCGTATATGGGTATCGGGGCCTTTTTAATATAGTTAAACATCCTTAAATCGTCTATCCCGAAAAGATGGTCGGCATGGGTATGGGTGTATAAGACGGCATCGATGTTTTTTACATTTTCCTTTAGCGCCTGGGTTCGTAAATCTGGAGGCGTGTCGATTAAAATATTCAGATTATTTTCCGACACAAGAATCGACGGCCTTAATCTTTTGTTTCTTGGATTGCTTGACGTGCAAATTTTGCAATTGCAGCCGATTAACGGAACGCCGGTTGAAGTGCCGCAGCCTAATACTAATACTTTCATATTTTTTTATGATACAATAAAATCTATCTTAAGTAAATGATTAAGGCAGGATTAAGGATGAAAAAAAAGGAAAAGGCTATGCCGTTTTTAATTAAGTTTATGTTTCCGGCGATTTTCGCCGCCGTCTTATTTTTCCCCCTGAAAGCTTTCGGGATGCCGAAAATCTCGGATGTAATAGTAACATCCTATAATAAAAACAGCGTTATTTTATATTTTAAAGTAAGCAGCGCTTTTAACCGAGACTTAAAAAAAGCTATTTTAAGCGGGTTTCCCGTCAAATTCCGATTTTATGTTAAGGTGCGCTCGGAACCGGGCGGGAGGGTTTTATACGACCGTGTTTTAGTAAATTCCATAAAATACGATGAGCTGAATAATTATTTCATTATAAGATATAATTACATGGGTAAATTCGGCAAAAGATTAATAGCGAGGTCGTTTAGCGGCGCATTAGCCTATATGTCTAAGGTTCAAAATTTGCGTGTACGGGCCAAAAGAAATTTCAGGCAGGGCAGCAAATACGAGATAACTATAAGAGGAGTTTTAGGCACATTCCATATCCCGTTTCCTCTTAATTATATCCCGTTTTTTACCGGTTATTTCCTGATGGCCACAAATACATACAGCCTTAAATTTATTTATTAAATTTATTTTTTTAACAATTGGCGTCTCAACCCGCTTCAGCGGGAATCCAGATACAAGATGAAAGACAAGGATAAATCGATCGAAAAAATTAGGATAAGAAGAGAGATTATATTTATAATCATAACGGTATTTCTGATAATAATCTCAACCTTTGCGGAAGTCAGGATGATTTCTTTTACGAATACATCCTTAACATCCAAGATTATCGTTTACGCTTATATAAATATAACCGTAATCCTGTTTTTATTTATGCTCTTTCTGGTCATAAGGAATGTAATCAAACTCCTTATAGAAAGAAAAATGAAGGTTACGGGGGCAAAATTAAGGACAAAGCTGGTTTCTTTGTTCGTGATAGTCTCTCTTGTTCCATCCGTGTTTATGTTTATCGTAATAGTCGCAACCGGTTTTGCCGCCAATATTATCAACAAGTGGTATGACCCAAAAATAGAAAAGGCAATGGATTACGCAATCGGCATCGCAAGATTTTACCATAAACATAATGCGGGCGGGCAGGAAAAGATTGTCCGCAAGATATACTGGCTCTCTAATTTTTACAAAGAATATTCGCAGATACGGTTCATGAAAAATCCTATGGAGACGACATATCTTATATTTTTTTCCATATTTACCCTTATTATTTTATTTATTTCTTTATGGGTGGGATTTTACCTGTCAAAAAAGTTGACAAAACCGATAATAGATCTGGTGGAGGGAACCAAAAAGGTGGCTGCGGGGAATCTTGATACCTCGGTTCCCGCCGGTTCCGACGATGAAATAGGGATGCTTATAGATTCTTTTAATGTTATGGCTAAGGATTTAAGTAAAAATAAGCAGGTAATAGAAAAGGCGAATCTTGATTTGCGAAAGGTTAACGAAGAAATAGATAGAAGAAGAAAATATATGGAAATAATTCTTAAAAATATTCATGCCGGCGTCATCGCCATAGACAAGACCGGTAAAATTAGAAATATAAATAATGCCGCCGAGAATATGTTTGACTTAAATTCTAAAAAGTCCGTCAACCTTCATTATAAAGATGTTTTCGATAAAACGGCATTTTCGGATATAAGGGGTATGATTAAAGATTTGGCAAGAGAGGATAAAGAAAGCATAACAAAAGAGGTAAAACTTAATGTTAAAGGCGGCGTGAAGGTTTATATCGTAAATCTGACGGTTTTAAAAGACGAATTGAATAATTATATAGGTTTTATCATCGTTTTAAACGATACGACGGATATGATGAAAGCTCAAAGGGTTGCGGCTTGGGAAGAGGTTGCAAAACGAATGGCGCACGAAATAAAAAACCCTCTAACCCCGATTAAGCTTTCGGCCGAAAGGCTTAAGAGAAAATTTGGCGGAAAGGCGGGCAATGAAGATGAAGATTTGATTTTTAATGAAATGGTGGATACCATTATTAAAGAGGTCGGCGATTTAAAAAATCTTGTAGATGAATTTTCGCTTTACGCAAGGCTTCCGGAGGCTAATTTTGAATACATAAATGTAAACTACCTGATTAACGATGTCATGCCTCTTTATAAAAACGCTCATAAAGATATAGAATTCATCACGAATCTTGACGGAGATTTGCCGGAAGTTTTTATAGACAAACAACAGATGAAGCGGGCATTTATGAATATAATCGATAACGGGGTGTACAGCGTTTTATTAAAACGGCAGGGTTGGAAAGAATCTGGATATAAAGGCAGAATAACGGTGGAGGCGAAAAAGGACGCGGATAAGCAGGTCGTCCGCATAGTTTTTGCGGATAACGGAACGGGCATGGAAGGCGAGGTCATGCAAAATATGTACGAGCCTTATTTTTCTACAAAGCAGGGCGGAACAGGTTTGGGACTTGCCATAACTAAAAATATAATGGTCGAGAACAACGCTCAGATAAGAGCGGAAAACAACGAAGACGGCGGGGTAAGTTTTATCATAGAATTAAAATTGGGCGAGGGGGAGGGTTAAAAAAATTGAAACTGATTTTAGTTATAGACGATGAAGAAAGCATAAGAAAGTCTCTGGAAGGCATTTTGACGGACGAGGGATACAAAGTCGTATCGGAAGGAAGCGGCGAAGGGGGTCTTAAGGCTTTTAACGAAATGTCTCCAAATGCGGTTTTATTGGACATCTGGCTTCCCGGCAGGGACGGAATCGGTATTTTGAACGATATGGTTAAAGCAAATAAAAATATTCCGGTTATTATGATTTCAGGCCATTCCGATATCGATACCGCCATAAAAACCATAAAAACGGGAGCGTATGATTTTATAGAAAAACCCTTATCGCTCGACAGGGTTCTTATCACCGTCGAAAATGCCGTTAAATACAACGGCGTCAGCGAAAAAAAGACGATAATGGCAAAAAGCCTTTCGGGCGGTTTTGAACTTATAGGGGAGTCCGATAGCATTAAGTTTTTAAAAGAAAAAATATTGAAGGCGGCACAGGCTGAAGCGCCCGTTTTAATTACGGGAGAAAACGGAACCGGAAAAGAGATGGTCGCAAGGGCGCTCCATTTAAGCAGTTCAAGGAAAGAAGAGCCTTTTATTGCAATTAACTGCGCCGCCATCCCCGAAGAACTCATAGAAAGCGAGATTTTTGGATACGAAAAGGGAGCTTTTACCGGCGCTAACAATAAAAAAAGGGGGAAATTCGAACTTGCCGACGGCGGCACTTTGTTTCTCGATGAAATAGGGGATATGAGTTTAAGGATGCAGTCAAAGGTTTTAAGGGTTTTACAGGATAAGAAATTTCAAAGGGTCGGCGGCGAAACGGAGGTCGAGACGGATACGAGGGTTATAGCCGCGACAAATAAAGACCTCGAAAAGGAGATGGCGGCAGGCAGGTTCAGAAGCGATTTATTTTACAGGCTGAATGTTATCCCGTTTTTTATTCCGCCCTTAAGGGATAGAAGGGAAGATATTCCTTTACTGGTTAATTATTTCGTTAAAAGTTTCGGGAAGGCGCAGATGTTGGAAATAGGCGAACGCGCGATGAATGCGTTGAAAAATTATGATTGGCCGGGCAATGTCAGGGAATTAAAAAATATTATCGAAAGGTTTTCCATTTTTAATTCGCAAAATAAAATAACCGAAGAGAATGTGTTAAGCGAATTAAAAATTAAAAATGATGAAGACAGCATTAGCATTAATAAAGATAACAATAAAAACGATATTGAAAAATATACCGGCGGAGGTATAAATTCCTTCAAGGAAGCAAAAGAAGCCTTTGAAAAGCACTATTTAATAAACAAGTTGAAAGAAAACGATAATAATATCACAAAAACGGCCGAAAATATCGGTATGAGCAGGAGAAATCTGCAAAAAAGGATAGCATTGCTTAATATAAATATACCCTTCTTGCCTAAAAATTAATCAATAAAAAAAATATCTATTAATATGACTATTTTTATAGCATATTTTAAACTAATCCGGGTTTGTTTATCTGTAAAACTGCATTAAATCCGCCTTTTTAATCTGGCATAAATTTTGCTTATCGTATTATAACCCTTTAGCTTTACCTCCAATCGTAAATTTTCGGGGTTTTTACCGGCGCCGGTAAATTTATTTTAAATTAATGTAAAAATGTAAAATTGTTAATCAATCATTAATCGGGAGAATTATTTTATGAGAATTAAATTAAAATTAGCAGTATTTTTTAGCCTGTTGCTTTTCAGTATCTTTTTAACGGCCGCAGCCGCTAAAAATTCTTACGCGGACAGCACATCGGCTTCAGGCGGTTCCGCGCCGCAGATAAAAAGTCTTGAGGCTAAATTAAACAATCTTTCCAATGAAATTAATGCCTTAAAAAAAGCAAAGCAGAAAAATTCAAATTCTTATTTTTCCGGTATTCAATTACTCGGTACATTAGTGTCGTCTTATACATATAATTTTGCAAAACCGAACGGCTATAACGCTAATTACGGCGATAACTGGCAGTCAGACGGATTCACGGTTAATCAAGCCGATATAACGCTCAGGCGTTCGCCCGGGACTTCTTCTAATCCTTACGGCGTCGGTTTTCACATATCTTTAGATTTCGGACAGAATATCCAGTTTTATGAGGCATATTACGGCAACCCGTCTTATTTTACCACGCCGCTTTACCAAAGAAGACCTTTTGAC